>NZ_CBAROL010000004.1:0-126806 GCF_964779595.1 Methyloglobulus sp. | reverse complement strand
ATGACGGTTTGCCAGGTGTTGCTGCCGATGCGGTTGGCGAATGCGTCTAACACCCGGCGGGTGCGGTTTAGGGCTTTCTTTTCGCATTCTGAAATAAAAGTTACCATCATGGTAGTGTCCTTATTAAAGGTATTAAACCTTAGCTTGATAGTAGATAGTGTGAAAAATTGCTATCGTTATGCATATTATTGTATGTATAATTTAACCTGTGAAACTGACCTGCGACCCAGTTAAAAACCAAACAAATATTAAAAGCCGAGGACTGCCTTTGCTGGCGGCAGAAGCGATGTTCAATGATACCATGTTGGTTGTCGAGGATAACCGCAAGAATTACCCTGAACGGCGTTTTATCGGATATAACACTATCGACGGCAGGCTGATGGTGGTCGTTTTTTGTTATCCTGCAGGTGATGAAATCCGTATTATTTCTTTGAGGAAAGCCAATGTACGAGAGCAAAAAAAATTCAAAAGCATCATCCAAAATTGATTGGTCAGCAGTCGATGCTGCACCGCTTGCCGATACGCCGGATGAAGATAGCCCTGAGTTAGAGGAGGCGCAATTTTCTGAGCTTAAGCCTTTACGCGAGGTTTTGCCTGATTTAGATTTAGGCAAACAACGGATTACCATCATGCTAGATACCTCTGTTATCAATGCCTACAAAGCCAAAGCAGGCGGTCGGGGATACCAAACGCTTATCAATGAAACTTTGCGTCGCGGCTTGCTGACTGACAGCGTTAAAGACGCGTTGCGTGAAGTGTTGAGGGAAGAACGGTCGCGGTAAAGTATCGCGGGGCAATGTTTTAGTGACCATCATTTTATGAAAACATTTAATCAAGGTTGTTGGCGGTTCGACACGGCTCACCACGAACGGTGTATTTAAAACACTTTCCACGAACGGTATTTTAATTTTACCCATGCGGTTCTTTTCCTTCCCGCAAAGCTTGCTGTTTGACTTGCTCAAACATAAAATCCAGCGCCTTGTGTTCGGTGAATTTTTGTAAGCATTGCTGGCGGAATTCTTGTTCGCTCATTTTTTCTTTGGCACTGATGAACGCCCAAGGCAGGATGATGGCGTCTTTGATGAGGTCGGCGACATCGAAAACCAAGGCACCACGCCTTGTTTTGCCGTGCATGACGGCGAAGCCGTGCGGTATGCCCAGTACCCAAAGTGTGGTCGCGGCTAGGCCATAAGCCAGATAATTGCCGTGGTTGAGGAAGGCGTTGGCATCGTCCGTGCTGTCGTAATTGCGGACGAATTCTGCTTGACCACTGCGTTTGACGGCAACTTTGTACAGGCTTTTGGTCAGTTGGGCTTCGGTGAGCAACAGGTCGCCAACTTTTTGGGCGTTGTCTATTTTTGCGTTATAGCCGTCTAACGCGAGGTTTATGTCGTGATCGTCCAGGTTGAAGCCTTCGGCTTTGAGGTCTTTGTCTTTGCCCCAGGTGCGGCGTAGGTAATCCAGCCGTTGCGCCTGAAATTGTTTGGCGACTTGTAAGCGTTTTTGGTCATCAAACCAGAAACTTAGCCAACCTTGGATATACTCGGTCGGACGGTATTCGCTTTGCGGGGTGAACCATTCGATTTCGTTGCCCATTAGCAGGGGTGTTCCGCCGCCTCCGCTAAAGCCGATCAATACGCCTGCTGAGGCGAGCATCCTGACCGCTGCCTGGGTGATGGATGTGCCTGTGCCGAGCAGGATGACGGTGGTGTTGGCGATGGGGATATTCCAGTATTGGTTTTCGTCTTTGGCTTCGCTCAAATATAAAACCCGCCCGTCTTTTTGCATGACGCGGCATTTTTCCAGGTAGTAAATATTCGCCCGTTTGGAATGCAGGATAGCTTTGAGGTCTGTCAATACGTCCATAATTAGCCTTTTGGATAGCGTGGGCAATTTGTGTGTTTACTCATTTGATAAACCGTTTGCCTTCGACTTAAAGTAAACGGCTATCAGCGTATTCTTGCCACTTCAAAACCATTGCACGGTGATTTTCTGAATTTATGCTGAAATCAGCAATAACCGACGGTAATTGGTTGCGAACCTTATCTAAGCCGTCTTGGAAAGTTAAACTTAACATAAATATTCCTCATCAGATGAATTATGGCTCATGCTAGACCATTCTGGCAGAACGCAATAGCTTATCGGTGACCGTGACAATGTGTGTAAAAGTCAGATTGGCTTATATTTAGTTATTGAAACCACAGCGTTCGACTGGAGAAGCAGATAAAAAATTCCATATTTAACGGTGACATAGCCTACATTAATACCAAGCGGGTATAGGCACTTACAAATAATTGACACTCAAGTTGACGGTATTAGTCAGGTTACCGTGACCACTTGCCAAAATGCTGATGAATTAAGGCTTTAATGGCTGGCATAAATAATGCTTATTTCTTAAATGTATGGGTTGGCTGCGTTTAGGATGTGGGGCAGCCCTCATTAAACCCATGCATTGGCTAAACCGTTAACCGAGAGGATGCAACCATGCAGGCATTTGGTTTTTTAACCCTAGTGATTCTGATGTTTATGATGTTGGAAATTGAAATTGTTTCATCTAACCCTTGTTCACAATTCAGTGACCCAAACCAGCAATCACTTTGCTCGACGGACAATTATCCGTCTTCCGCAACAAATGACGAGTATTGACAAACCGCATAGTTATCATGCCGGATTAAATGGTGAATAGACGGCGTTTAGACCTACGAGGTTGTGCTTTTAATTGGGCGATCAAAATAAAGATCCCATTAATGAATGCACAGGTCTTGAAATACCTATAACCAAACGTAAGCTAAGGTAGCCATGAAAATCGCCATCATTGGAACTGGACGTGTCGGAATCAACATTGCTTATGCCTTGGTTCTCAAGCAATTTTGTGACCATCTGGTGATCGCGGGGCGCAACCCTGAAAAAGCAAAAGGCGATGCGCTTGACTTGCAGCACACCTTGGCGTTTTGCTCGCGGCCAATGCACATAGAAGCGTGCAGCAATAGTCAAGTCACGGGCGCGGACATCATTATTATTACAGCATCTGTTGCGGTTGAAGGTGAAATCATCACTTCCCGGATGCAACTGGGTGAAAATAACGCCGCTATGTTCAGGGAATTGATTCCCACACTCGCAGCCAATAATCCAAATGCCATCTTTATTATTGTCACTAATCCGGTGGATGTGATGACTTATGCGGCAACAAAATTGTCGGGTTTCCTACACAATCGGGTGATGGGTGTCGGGACATTGGTTGATTCCGCCCGTTTCCGCACCTTGCTTTCACAGGAATTGCATATCCACCCCGATGACCTTCGTACTTATATACTAGGCGAACACGGCCCGAACCAATTTCCCATCCTAAGCAGCGCCGAAGCGGGTGGTGAGCGTATCCGCGATACCCCTCGCCATCGGGAACTTTTCAATCAGGTGATCGAAGCAGGATTTGAAGTCTTTCGTCTCAAAGGTTACACCGACCATGCGATTGCAACCGCAACCTGCATGGTTATTGAAGCCATTGTGTTTGACCAAAACTGCACTATGCCCTTATCTACTCGATTCAACGAATGGATGGGCGTTAAGGACAACTGTTTCAGCATCCCGGTTGTGGTGGGACGAAACGGTATCCTTCGCCATTTACACCCTGAAATGAATGGTGAAGAACAGGGCAACCTTCAGAATGCGGCAACAGCCATCAAAAGCGCGATTGTTTCGTTGCTCCCTGATTTGGTGGGCTGAAAAGGCTCGCGCCATTTTGCTATTGGCTTCATGTTGCAAAGACTAACTGTTCTAGCACTTCACTTATACAGTTATGCACAATAATGGTTCATGGATGCACCATTTTGGAATTACTAACCTTTCGGGGATGGCAAATAAAGCGGTATTCCTGGCGATTACCTAGCTGCGTGTCTGGCATATTTATTGCTTTTTTTGTAACAGTTACTAACTAGGCTGTTTAGGGAAGCAATAATCCATCAAAATATCTCCAATATCCGCCGTGACTATAACGCCTGGGTCGCAGATGAGACCATGGAGGATTACGCGTTGCGGTTTGCGCCCAGAACCTTCCGTAAATGGTCGGAATTTCAGGTTGCAAACACGGCTTTCGGCTCGACTTCATTCCTGGTATTGGAGGCGATAGGCGGGTTTTTGTCGATTAATTATGGTTTCACCAACGCGGTTTGGGCGATTATTGCGGTTGGCATCATCATTTTCATCACCAGCTTTCCGATCAGTTATTACGCCGCCCGCTACAACATTGATATTGACCTGCTGACCCGCAGTGCCGGGTTTGGCTATATCGGTTCGACAGTCACTTCGCTGATATACGCTTTCTTTACGTTTACCTTGTTTGCGCTCGAAGCCTCCATCATGTCATTGGCTATCGAGATGTATTTCCATATTCCTATTGCGTTAGCGCATATTGTCAGTGCTGTCACTGTCATTCCGTTGGTTACGTTTGGCATTACGACGATCAGTCGATTGCAATTGTGGACTCAGCCGCTGTGGCTGTTGTTATTGGTAACGCCTTACGTTGCTGTATTTGTGCGCGAACCCGAAGCCATCATGACGTTGCAGACCTATTTCTGGATTGCCGAAAGCGGCCAAGGCTTTAACTGGTTGTTATTTGGCAGCGCAACCACCATCGCGTTTTCGATGGTGGCCCAGATTGGGGAGCAGGTGGATTTTCTCCGGTTCATGCCAGAACTTACCCAACAAAACCGATTCCGTTGGTGGGCAGCAACGTTGGCTGCTGGGCCTGGCTGGATTGTATTCGGCATGTTAAGGCAGATCGGCGGCGCATTGCTTGCCCATCTTGCTATCCGTCACGGCATTGCGCCTGCCCATGCCCATGAGCCGACGCAAATGTACCTGATTGCATACAGCAGCTTGTTTGAAAACAGCCGAACGGCGTTGGCGGTGACGACTTTATTCGTCATCATTTCACAAATCAAAATTAACGTCACCAATGCTTATGCGGGTTCTTTGGCATGGTCTAATTTTTTTTCACGCTTGACCCACAGTCATCCCGGACGGGTTATCTGGCTATTTTTCAATGTTTCTATAGCCTTATTGCTAATGGAATTTGGTGTCTTTAGCGCACTGGAAAAAGTCTTAGGGTTATTTTCAAACATATCAATCGCCTGGATCAGCGCAGTCGCTGCTGATTTATTGATTAACAAGCCCTTGGGTCTCAGCCCCAAAACCGTCGAGTTCAAACGTGCGTATTTGCCTGACCTGAATCCGGTCGGTACGCTCTCGACGTTGTTTGCATCAGTTATTTCAATCTTGGCTTATTTGGGTTTATTTGGCAATTATGCCCAGGCGTTTTCTGCATTCATTGCTTTGGGTTTGGCGTTCCTGTTGGTGCCTTGTATCGCAAAGCTGTATGGGCGAAAGCGCTATCTGACCCGTTACCATTCGCATAAAAATCAAGACAAACTTAGCCAATGCACCATCTGCGGCAACCATTTCGAGCGGGAAGATACAGCGTATTGTCCTTTTTATGAAGGCAGTATCTGCTCGCTTTGCTGCACTCTGGATTCAAGCTGCATGGATGCCTGCAAACCAGGCTTCCGGTTGGACGATTACCTGGAAAGCCTAGCTAAATCGTGCTTGCCCAATAGCCTTACGTTGTTGTCCAGATTGCGGTTGATACGGTTTAGCTTGTTATTCACCTTCCTTACTATCTTAACCAGTGTTTTCATTGGCATTATTTATTACCAAGATTTATTGGGCGCACAACAATATCTGCAATCATTCAACCTATTACTCAGTAATTTTGTCAAAGTTTATTCATCAATGCTGGTGTTTATCGGTCTGTGTACATGGTGGTTGATATTGAATGACGAAAGCCGACGGGTTGCTCAGGATGAAACAGCCAAACAAACCCAGCGACTCTTGATGGAGATCGCCGAACACAAAAAAACCGATGCCAAATTGCAGGAAGCCACCAAAGCGGCAGACAAGGCAAACTCCGCAAAAAGCCGCTTCCTTAGCAATATGAGCCATGAGATACGCACGCCATTAAATAGCATCATTGGCTATGCCTACATCCTGCATAAAGACCCGTCCATCCCTGCCCATCGAAGGCAAGCGGTAGCAATCTTAAAACGCAGCGGTGAGCATTTATCTTCATTGATTGAAGATATTCTCGATATCGCCCGGATTGAAGCCTGTAAGTTTGAACTGAATAAAGACATTATCGATTTCCCCAATTTTATCGAACACTTGCTTAGCATTTTCAAGCCCCAGGCTGAAGACAAAGGCTTGGTCTTTAGCTGCCAGATTATGAACACGCTGCCGCAACGGGTGCGCGGGGATGAAAAACGGGTGGGACAGATTTTGATTAATTTGCTGGGCAATGCCATCAAATTCACTAAGCAAGGCGAAGTGATATTCAGGGTTGGCTACAGTTGTGGCGTAACTACATTTCAAATCATTGATACTGGTGCAGGTATAGATCAGGAACAGCTACAAAATATTTTCCAACCCTTCGCTCAGTTAGCTCAGGAAAATATGATTCCTGGCAGTGGCTTAGGGTTGACCATCAGCAAAGTCCTGACTGAAATCATGGGTGGCGAATTGATTGTTGACAGTATCCTAAACCAAGGTACCATATTTACCGTGCGCCTTTATCTTGCCAATTTGGGCGGCGATAAAGAAAAACTGGGTGAACAACAAATTATCGGCTATCAGGAAAGCGTAAAGAAAGTCCTGGTGGTGGATGACCAGCCAGAACATCGCCAGATGATTACCGATATTTTAGAACCCTTAGGGTTTTCCCTGTTTGAGGCCGATTCTGGCAAAGCCTGTCTCCGTATTGTCCAGGAAAGTCCCCCTGATATTGTTTTGCTTGACCTGTCCATGCCCGACATGAATGGCCTTGAAACCGCTGAAAAATTAAGACAAAGCAGCTATCTACTACCTATTATAGTATTGACCTCAAACGCCTATCCTTCCGACCGTGTGAATGCCATCAATGCGGGTTGCAACGATTTTCTGGCAAAACCTTTGCAGGTACAGGAACTACTTTATAAGCTCAAGCTGCATCTTGGGCTTAATTGGAATTATCAAGGCGACGTTAAAACCATACAAGATAAATGGCTGCCTTCAGGGTCTGAAAACCTACCGCCTTCGGACATTATGGAAACCATTATCGCCCATGTCCGTATTGGTGATCTCTTTGGGCTTAATCAATATTTGTCTGAAATAAGCCAAACCCGTCCAGAGCATGAGGATTACTATCAACGCCTGTTATCGCTAAGCAACGAATTCCGCCTTGCCGAACTCAAAACGCTCATCAATCTGACCCCTGAGAAAGCAGACAGCCATGACCAATGAATTCACCACCAAAAAAGACACTGTAATGATCGTCGATGACACGCCGGAAAATTTGGCCTTATTGTCGGATACGCTTGCAGAATCCGGTTATCGGGTTTTGGTCGCAACTGATGGCTTATCGGCATTGGAACAGATTGCGTACTTAAAACCGGATATTATTTTGCTGGATGTGATGATGCCGGGTATCGACGGTTATGAAACGTGCAATCGTCTTAAATCTGATCCCAAAACTGCCGCAATCCCTGTGCTATTCATGACTGCACTGAGTGAATTGGATGATTTGTTGCGCGGTTTTGGTGAAGGTGCGGTGGATTATCTGGTCAAACCCATTCGTCCACCCGAAGTGCTAGCGCGGGTTGAAGCCCAGCTAAAACAAGCACGGACTATCCAGCGCGTTGAAAATGCGTTGAACAATGGCTTGTTTTCGGCGTTGGCTATTAATGCGGGTGGTAGCATTACGTGGCTACCTCTTGCCGGATCGCGCTGGCTGTGTGAATTCCTGCAATTGCCGATGTTACCAGAAAATATAAAAATCGGCTCACCGCTGCCAACACCCCTATTTGAATGGGTTAAATCACAACTAACTAAATCAGAAAATGCCGAACATGTTGCTTTTGAAAGCACTAGGGGTGGAATTCACTTCTCCTTAAAGTTAACACCTTGCCATGATCTTCAAGAATATTTGCTACTGCTGGAGAAGCGTTCGGGGAATTGGAATCTCGATGCAGTCAAAAATTCTTTGGGACTAACCTCGCGGGAAGCAGAAATTCTCATGTGGATTTCCAGGGGCAAAACCAATAAGGAAGTAGGACTTATTTTGGGAGGAAGCTCACGTACCGTCAATAAGCACCTGGAACACATTTTTGAAAAGCTGGGTGTTGTCACCCGTGCTGCTGCCGTGTCTGTCGCTTTACAACGGACTAGCAATTTAAGCGCAGTGTCGGAGACCATGCAAACAGAATAGCGAGAAATCCAGCTTATACTAATGTTACAAAAAGAGCATAGAAGGGACGTAATAACACCGTGTTCACCATCCTTAAAAATCTCAATTTATCTTTTGTGATGACGGGCAAAAATAGCCGATTTAGGGTAGACTAATTCCTTGCTATATATATTTTGGAGATTAAACGGACATGACCTATTGCATCGCGGTTTCGGTCGATGAAGGTTTGGTGTTGACTTCTGACTCCCGCACGAATGCGGGAATCGACAATGTCAGCATCTACAGCAAAATGCACGTTTTTGCTACCTTGGAAGATCGTAAACTGATCTTGTTGAGCGCTGGCAATTTGGCTACGACGCAAGCCGTAGTTGAGCAGTTGCGGCGCGATAAGCGCGAAAACGCCTTGGTCAATCTCAATTCCATGCAGTATTTGTCTGAAGCCGCCGATTATCTGGGGCGGGTCAGCATCGAGAAACAAAAACGGCATACTGAAGAAGGTGGGCAATCCAGTTTTAATGCGACCGCGACCTTTATTATCGCCGGACAGGTCGGCGCAGAGCCTCCAGGCGCTTACCTGATTTACGCTGAAGGCAACAGCATCACCACGTCCAGGCAAACTCCCTACCTCCAGATCGGCGAAAGCAAATACGGCAAGCCGATTCTGGATCGGTTCGTAAAAATGTCCACACCGCTCGATGAAGCGGGTCTGTGTAGCCTGATTTCAATGGATTCTACGATACGCAGCAATGCCAGCGTCGGATCGCCAGTAGAACTCCTGGTTTACCGCAAGGACAGTTTCTGCTTTGAAGAATACTATTGCTTTGACGCTGACGACGAGTACCTGTTATTACTGAAACGCCGTTGGCACGAGGAATTGCGTAACGCCTTTATTGCCTTGCCGCATTATGACCGTTCACTTGCCAAGCCTTTACGAGACGGTCTATAAAATTCAGCTTTTGCCCAATGATTGGCGTAATGACGAAAGGATAGGCATCGTCAACACCCATGCTACGGTTCAAGGCGTTCAGTATTACCGACAGATTAGCCCACTCGGACAATTCCCTTTCAAATGCAAAGCCGACTGGATTGCAACTCATGACCTGATAAGCCTGGGCAGTTTCTAAGGTGTCGCTGATATGCAAGTAGTGCGCCCAGGTTTCCGCCCAGTCTTCCTGGGGATGGGCGGAAGCATAGGCACTGATAAAACTTTCCCGCCAATCGTCCCTGGCTCCTTCGGCATAGTAATGTTCAAGTGCAGCTTTGTAATCTTGGTTTTCATCCCCAAATAGTTGCTGATACTCGTTGAATGTTCTGTCATCATTTTTAAGCAACAGGCCATAATAATGCCCCAATTCATGCCTAAAATGCCCCAGTAAGGTTCGATAGATTTCATTCATGAGTTCGCGGTTGGCGGCACGAAAGCTATCGTCAGCTTCCGCCGCATTGATGGTAATTACGCCATTGCTGTGGCCGCTATAAACAAAATCCAGGCCTACCTCCGAATTCGACTGCTGGTCTTCGAGGAAGTCGAAAATAAGGGGTGGAAGCGGCGTAGTAACCGAACAACTGGAGCTATTGGTAGAACTGTTAAACGCTAAACCCAACCGCAGGATGGTATACAAAGCCCTTCTTTTGGTCTGTTCCAAGCTTTGCCAGCGCGTGTGGTTACGTTGCAAGGTCAGGGTGGGAATGGTGCGTGTCAGGTGGCAGGACAAGCATTGGCTGTCACTTTGCTGGACTGGAATTAACCAGTTACAACCCAAATCCTGCCTCAGTGAGCAAAGCCTATAACGCCTGCTTGTGGTGACAGAGAACCAGATATTGTCTTCATGGGCTTGCAACGCCAACAAATTTTGTCGTTTCGGGTCGAATCCCAAAACCTTGCCACACACAGCACAATGGCTGTTTTCAAAGAAAATCTCAGTCCCGCATTGGCAATAAAACCTTATCATGCCCTAGACTTAATTAGCCGCTAAAAACCAGGTTGACGCGACCTGGTTATGGGTAATGCCTAACTTGACCTGGATGTCATCCAGTAGTTTGTGCAGTTGCGCCGGAGTGATGCGATGGATGTCAGTAGCCATTAAGGAAGATGCCAATGTGTTCAGGTTATCGTTTAATCCTTCCGACTTCTGAAGGCGTTTAATGCAGGTTTCGACTTCATTGACACAATGAATAACCGAGCGCGGGAAGTCTTGATCCTTGAGCAAGTAATCCAGCACGTCACCGCTATTGATCCGATGCCGCCGATGTTTGCGGTACATCAACAAGGCACTTAAGGATTTCAAGACATGCATCCACAAGGCATTTTCGTGTTGGCGCAATTTGTCGCTACGGTCATCGGCCAAAATGATTGAGGCAATATCGAGTATACGCGTCGTCATGTCAGCCCGTTCAATATTTCGCCCTAAGCGGATAAACTGGAGTGCATCATTGTGGCTCATAGCACCCGACAAAAAACCCGTGAAACATTGGCAACCCCGCATAATTTCGTTCAATATCAACACCCTGCCCCGGCGATTGGTGGCAGTCTCCACATTATTCTTCGCGAACAAATACATTTCATTGACCTGCTGCCAAGCCTCGTCAGGCATGAGCTCGCGGGATGTCCGTATATCTTCCCGGGCAGAATTCAACGATGAGAACAAGGAACCCGGGTTGGCAATGTCGGTCAGCAGGAAGCGCATCGTGTTTTGTTCGTTAGGTACATCGTAAAGCTGAAAGAATTCTTCCTCCGCACCAAATATTGTCAGCAGATTGCGCCAAGTCACTTCTACGTCCATCGGCATATCGAACATGAGGTTCATGTACACGCTCAGTAACCGAGCCGTATTTTCAGTCCGTTCTAGGTACCGCGCCAGCCAATATAAGCGTTCAGCAGATCGGGATAACATATTTACTTGCCCGTGTTGATAATCCAGGTGTCTTTGCTGCCGCCACCTTGCGAAGAATTGACGACCAGGGAACCCTTTTTTAGGGCGACGCGGGTCAATCCGCCAGCCGTCACAAAACTGTTTTCCCCTTGCAGGACAAAAGGGCGCAAATCGACATGACGCGGCTCCAGTTGATTGTCACATAAGGTCGGGCAGGTTGACAGCGCCAATGTGGGTTGAGCGATGTAGTTGCGCGGTTGTGCCTTGATAATTTTACGAAATTCTTCGACTTGTCCCTTCGTGGCGTGTGGACCCACCAGCATCCCATAACCGCCTGATTCATTAGCTGGTTTTACCACCAGTTCCTCAAGGTGTGCCAACACATAAGAAAGCTGCCCAGGGTCGCTGCATAAATAAGTCGGCACATTCGGCAGGATGGGTTCTTCATTGAGGTAATAACGGATCATTTGCGGTACGTAGGAATAGACCACCTTATCATCGGCAACTCCACTACCCGGTGCATTCGCCAATGCGACATTGCCAGCCTTCCAAGCCCTTATCAGACCCCGTACGCCCAACATGGAATCTTTACGGAATACATCAGGATCAAGGAACTGATCGTCGATACGCCGATAAATGACATCCACTTTTTCCAATCCGTTGATGGTGCGCATATAAACGCAGTCGTCTTCTTGCACGATTAGATCGGCACCTTCGACCAACTCCGCACCAATTTGTTGCGCCAAAAAAGCATGTTCGAAATACGCCGAGTTGTAAATCCCCGGGGTTAGAACCGCAATCCGTGGATTTTTGACATCCACGGATGCTATGGACACCAGCATTTCAAGTAAATGCGCCGGATAATCGTCAACGGGTTGCACATCCAAGTCTTGCAATAATTCCGGGAATACCTTTTTGGTAATCACCCGGTTTTCGATCATGTACGACACGCCGGACGGGACGCGCAAATTATCTTCCAGCACATAAATAGTTCCGTCCTTGTCCCTGACCAAATCACTGCCACAAATATTTGCCCATACCCCGAACTTGGGCTGCATCCCAACGCATTCCTTGAGGAAATTGGCTGAACTGGCAATGATATGTTCCGGTATCAAGCCCTCCTTGATAAACGATTGTTCGTTATAAGTGTCGTTGATAAAACAATTTAAGGCTTTAAGCCGTTGTTCCAGGCCGACTTCCACGCGCCGCCATTCTTTGTTTTCGATAATGCGGGGAATAATGTCGAACGGCCATGCCCTGTCGATATTGCCTTCGTCGCTGTAGACCGTAAAGGTGATGCCCATTTCCATGATTGCTATATCAGCCGCAGTCCTTCGGACATCCAATGTCTCATGGTCAAGGCTATCCAAATAATTGCTCAAGCGATGGCTAGATGGCCTGGCCTGGTTTGCAGAGCCACGCATTTCATCGTAAGCATCAGTGACCGTGTAGTGATCCCATAGTGAGGCCATAGTGCGTACCCTCTTATAGATGCGAAGAAATAAGGACGGTTTATTTTCCCTTCAGTGTTGCAAAAAAAAGGCACTCATTCTTTGACAAGAACAGTGCCTTGAGAAGGTACAACACACGATGAGGACAACTTTATTAACTTCATTAAAATAAAGCATGATACGTGCCAATTTAATAAAATTTTTATCCTGCCCGTTATCTGGGTGATTAATCCTTATGAAATATAAGGGTTAGTTACCTTATGCACCAATTTCGGAAAACCATTATTGCGCATAAGAGATGTGATCATCCAAATCACAGCCGTTTCTGGTGCGAAATCAACAACAGACGCACATAATCGGTGCGTCTATTCAATTTACTTATGTAGGGTTGGCGCTTACCACTATTTCCGTTCATGCCCAAACTGGAAAATCACGGGCGAACCTTGGTTATGGATGACGATTTGCTTCCTGGCATTCTTATTGGCTGGTTCTTCATTGGCTGATTCTTCGACCTCCACTTCCGCCTTATCAGCAGGATCAGAAGGTGCAGATTTAGTGCCGGGATTGGTTGGGGCTTCTTTGGTTTCAATGCGGATTTCCGGCATCCAACTGGGTGCAACGCTGTTTTGCCCATTGGTTTTATGTGGCTCAGGCCATTTCAGTTCGCGCAGCAAATTGAAACAGACCGTGCTGATGTGGTCAGCCAATTTGCCGGATACCAGTGCCAGTTTGTCCGCTTCGCTCGCCATCAAGTCCATATTGAGTTCTCCGGATTGCTCAGGGTGATCAATGGTAGACAGCTCGCAACGAATGGGCAGGACATCGGCTTTTTGGAAATCTATAGCCCTCGGATCTGAGTTGCCTGCTGAAAACGAAAAGCCAGTAGGCGTGTTGGCATGTTCTATCTTGCCAACGGTCGCTTTCAAAACATGGCTGAACGGTTGGTTGTCTTTTGCCCCAATCGGATACCCCCACTCGGCAAGATTATTGACGACTTGCTGACCTATGTCGGCTGATGATACGGAAGAATCAATACCTTCTAGCTGCAATTCAATTTGCCCAGGATGATTGAAATCAAACGGTTGCTGTTTTTTTACCACGTCTGGTGTACAGCCAATCAAGCCGCACAACGCAAATAAGTAAACACATTCGGTAACCCGGCTTAATGGCTGTTTCATAAAATTTCATACGGTTGGTTGAGTTGTATAACAGTATGCCAGAGCCAGACAATTGGATATACGTCATTTAACTGATGAGTCAGATGACGTATTGTACAAATTCCCCCTAAATCAAATAATCCCTCCCAGCCTGAACTATTGGCTGCATTTGGACTTGCCAGATGCGTAAACCAATCACATTTAAAACTTAGGGGATCTGTCATGGGAATTACGAAACAAATAAGGGCTGGGATAAGAAGCAAGCCGCTACTCCCAGCTATGACTTTATTGATGTTGGCGGCGATGCATTCACCTGCAACCCAGGCGGGTGCTACCTTCAAAATTGATGACACGAAATGGGTTAGCGTAGGTGCGGGTTTACGCACCAGCTTTACCGCAGCAGAAGATTCAGCAGGTACGCCCGGCAATAGCCAATGGAGCAATGATTTTGCGCTGGATAACATCCGCTTATATTTGAACGCGCAAATCCATGAATACATCAAGCTCGAATTCAATACCGATTGCCAGACTTGTGGCAACGGCGGCGAAATGCGGATTTTGGATGCTATCGGCAAGTTTGAATACAACCCGTACATCAACCTTTGGATAGGTCGGATGTTGGTGCCAGCTGAACGTAGGGAAATGAACGGGCCATTCTACAGCCCGATTTACAACGTCTTTGCATCGGGTACTCCCTTTGAACCGGCAGACTTCAACCTGACCATCAAATCCGATGGCACGTCGGCGGGTTCTTTTGGCCGTGATGACGGCGCGACTTTCTGGGGGGCAGCTTTTGGTGGACGTTTGCAATACGCAGCCGGATTTTTCCGTGGCTTACGGGGCGGCGCAAACGTGGACGACAATATCCTTTATGCCCAACGTGTTGCCTATAATTTCTGGGATGTCGAGAAAAATCCAGGCTACTACACCTCCGGCACATACTACGGTAAAGGCGGCGATATTCTGACGGTCGGGGTTACTAACCAATATCAGGAAGACGGCGCTGGTACATCGGATGATCCTGGCACATTCCGTGGAACAACAGCAGATATTTTGCTGGAAAAAGTGCTGCCCAACAACGGTGTGATTACCTTCAATGGCGAATACAAAAACTATGGCATTGGCAATGGTTACAGCCAGGCTTCACGCGATGCCGGCGGTGGCTTTACCATGTTTGAAGGCAATGCTTATGACGTAAGCGGCATGTACTTAATCCCCGATAAAGTCTGGATCGGACAGTTTCAACCGTATTTCCGTTACACCAGTGTGATGCCCAGCACCAGTTCTGATCGTGATGCATACGAGGGCGGTGTTAACTATGTCATCGATGCTCATAACGCACGGGTATCGTTAAGCTGGACGTATGGCGACTTGCTCACGAAAGGCTTGGATTATAGCTCGACCGCCTCCGGCGACAGCATTAATGCCATCAAACTCGGGTTCCAATTACAAATCTAATTTCCACCATTTAATCAGGACTACTGTTATGAAGAAGTTTTCACAAAAATTGCGTAACTTAGCGGCTGCTATGACAGTTGCCGCACTAAGCTTGGGCGCAGGTTATGCCCAAGCCGAAGACACCATCAAAGTCGGCGTATTACATTCCTTATCCGGCACGATGGCGATTAGCGAAACCACACTGAAAGACACCATGCTGATGTTAATCGACGAGCAAAACAAGAAAGGCGGTTTGCTAGGCAAAAAGCTGGAGGCTGTTGTGGTTGATCCCGCTTCCAACTGGCCGTTGTTTGCCGAAAAAGCCCGTGAATTATTGACCAAAGACAAGGTGGCGGCCATTTTCGGTTGCTGGACATCGGTGTCGCGTAAATCGGTCTTGCCTGTTATTGAAGAATTGAACGGGGTCTTGTTTTACCCCGTGCAATACGAAGGCGAAGAATCGTCTAAAAACGTCTTCTACACCGGAGCTGCGCCGAACCAGCAAGCGATTCCTGCGGTCGATTATTTGATGAACGACCTGAAAGTGAAACGCTGGGTGTTGGCGGGAACCGATTACGTGTACCCCCGCACGACCAACAAAATCCTTGAGGCTTACCTTAAGGCAAAAGGCGTGGCTAAAAAAGACATCATGATTAACTACACGCCGTTTGGTCATTCCGATTGGCAAAGCATAGTTGCCGACATCAAGAAGTTCGGGTCGGCGGGCAAGAAAACGGCGGTGGTTTCGACGATCAATGGCGATGCCAACGTGCCTTTCTACAAAGAACTGGGCAACCAGGGCATTAAAGCGGAAGACATTCCGGTTGTTGCGTTTTCGGTTGGCGAAGAAGAATTGTCCGGCATAGACACCAAGCCGCTGGTCGGGCATCTTGCCGCATGGAACTATTTCATGAGCGTCGACACCACCAAAAATGCCGCGTTTATCAAGCAATGGCAGGATTACATCAAGAATCCAAAGCGGGTGACTAACGACCCGATGGAAGCGCACTACATCGGCTTCAACATGTGGGTAAAAGCCGTTGAAAAAGCAGGTTCTACTGACCCCGCCAAGGTGCAAGATGCCATTATCGGCGTGGAATTTCCTAACCTGACCGGCGGCACGGCCAAAATGTTGCCCAACCACCATATCAGCAAACCCGTGTTAATCGGTGAAATCCAGGATGACGGCCAATTTGCTACCGTGTGGCAAACCAATAAGGTCGTCGATGGCGACGCGTGGTCGGATTTCTTACCCGAAAGCAAGCCTATTATTGCCGATTGGACAGCACCGATTAGTTGCGGTAATTACAACACCAAAACCAAAAAGTGTTCTGGGCAAAACTATAAGTAATCCTGGTTTGGGCAGGCAGGTTTTCTTAACGGATAAGGTAATAAAAAGTTTGTGGCATCCGAAACAAGATTATTCCGAGTTGCAGACTTTATCCAGCCCTCGGAAGGCCTGCCTATACGCTCAGTGGTACTCGAAACACCAGAGTCCGTGATTGTCGTTTGGTATGTCAATCCAGGGCAAGAGATTGCCGCCCATGTCCATCCGCATGGGCAAGACACTTGGACAGTATTATCCGGTACGGCTGACTATTTTCAAGGCGACGGAATAGTCAGCCGTATTAAAACTAACGATATTGCTGTGGCGAAACCCAACCAAGTGCATGGTGCAAGGACAGTCGGCAACTCACCTTTTATATTTGTCTCGGTGGTTGCCCCTGGTGGTGCGGGATACGCTTTGGCAGAACAATAAGAACGAATTCGGATGCGCTTAGTAAGCCGAGTCTACCTAATAAATAGTTCCCACGTTCCGACGTGGGAACTCATCCAGCAACGTTCTAGTGTTGCTGGACGCTGGAGCGTCACAAACAGCATTCCCACGCCGGAGCGTGGGAAAAATGCAATCCATAACACATAGAATGAAAACTTTTTTTTTCAAACGCTGCTTCCTTTCAATGGCACTGTTAATGCTGCTAATGCCAAGTTTTACGCTTGGTGAAGAAACAGTGCAGATTGATGTCTTTAATGAAGCATTGACGAAGCTTACTGCCGCATCCATGCAGGAACGCAGTGCGGCGGTCGAGCAACTGGCTGCCGTGCAAGAACCCAAGGCGATTGTCATTTTGCAAGCCTTATTGGATGGGCATTTGTTAAAGCTAAAGAACGACGGCAAACTGGTTATCGGTACAGACAACGGCACGGGTTATCAGGTCAATGATGCTAAAACCGGACAAGATTTAGGTAGGGTTGACCGTGATGCCACGCAAAAGATCACGGTCAATAACAGCCTTAGAACGTCGTTGCGGAAAACCATCGGTCGCCTGGAACTTAAGGCCAACGATGCCAAGGTAAGGATAGCTGCCGTCCATGCCATCGCCAAAGCGATAGATGAAGAAGGGCTAGGCTTATTGCGTGACCGCCTAACCATTGAACCGGACTCAAGCGTTCAAGATGAAATTAAACGGGTTCTTGGCTTGGAAGACTTAAACAGCACGGACAAGACCGCACGGTTAAGCGCGATAGATCTGCTCAAAAACCATGCTACGCAAGACGTAGTGAATCGCTTGAATGCGCTGGTCGAGAAAGATGCCGATGGCAATTATGTGGAAGCGGATACGGATGTTCGCAATCAGGCCAAAGCGGCCTTAGTTACGATTAATTCCCGATTGAAACTCTATGCTGGCGTTGAAACCTTATTTTTCGGTTTAAGCCTGGGCGCTGTGTTGGTCTTGGCTGCTATAGGCTTGGCGATTACCTTTGGGGTCATGGGTGTTATCAATATGGCACATGGCGAATTGATGATGCTGGGTGCATACACCACCTACGTCATGCAGCAGCTTATGCCGAATTCCCTGGGGTGGTCATTGATATTGTCTATTCCCGCTGCGTTTATGATTTCCGCTTTGGTAGGTATTGCGATTGAGCGCGGTATTATCCGATTCCTTTATGGTCGTCCTCTGGAAACTTTGCTGGCAACCTTTGGGGTCAGCTTGTTTTTACAGCAAACGGTGCGGTCAATTTTTTCACCTTTGAACCGCAGTGTCGCCGCACCGGAATGGATGAGCGGCACTTTGCAAATCAACGATTTTCTCTCGCTAACCTGGAATCGCTTGTACATCTTGGTGTTTTGCTTGATGGTGTTCGCCTTATTGCTGCAAATCCTTAAATCTACCCGTTTAGGGCTGGAAGTCCGCGCGGTTGCCCAAAATCGCAATATGGCAAAAGCAATGGGTGTCCCTACTGCGCGGGTTGATGCCTTAACCTTTGGCTTGGGTTCTGGCATCGCTGGTGTAGCTGGCGTGGCCTTGAGCCAGATTACCAATGTCGGCCCGAATTTGGGACAGTCCTATATCGTCGATTCTTTCATGGTGGTGGTGTTCGGTGGGGTAGGCAATCTTTGGGGTACGCTGGTGGCAGGTTTTACCTTGGGGATAGCCAATAAGCTGCTCGAACCTGTGGCGGGTGCCGTCCTCGCTAAGATACTCGTTTTGGTGTTCATCATCTTGTTTATCCAAAAGCGCCCGCGCGGATTGTTCCCGCAAAAAGGCCGCGCAGCGGAGAACTAAACCATGCTATCGAGTTTGTATAAGAAAGATAAAACAGCAAGCTGGTTATTGGGCAGCATCGCCCTACTTTCAGTGCTTGTCCCATTGTTCAATTTCATTTTCCCTGTCGAATCAGCACTGCATTTTTCGGCCTACAGCGTTTCGATCATGGGCAAATACCTGTGCTTTGCCTTACTTGGATTATCGCTGGATTTGGTTTGGGGTTATTGCGGTATCCTGGCTTTAGGGCAAGGCGCATTTTTTGCTTTGGGCGGCTATGCGATGGGCATGTATTTGATGCGTCAGATCGGTAACCGCAGCGTCTACGGCAATCCGCTTTTGCCCGACTTTATGGTCTTCCTGAATTGGCAGGAATTGCCCTGGTATTGGTACGGCTTCGAACAATTCTGGTTTGCGGCATTGATGGTCATGTTAGTGCCAGGGCTGTTGGCGTTTGTGTTCGGTTGGCTGGCCTTCCGCTCACGGGTGACGGGCGTGTATTTGTCCATCATTACCCAAGCGTTGACTTATGCCCTGTTGCTGGCATTTTTCCGCAATGAAATGGGTTTTGGCGGCAATAACGGCTTAACGGATTTTAAGGATATTCTGGGCTTTAACATCCAGTCCGAAGCCGTCAGGGCAAGCCTGCTATTGATTTCCGGCTTTATGCTCATCCTGGCTTTTGTGGTTAGCCGTTGGATCATGTCAAGTAAATTAGGCCGAGTGGTGACGGCAGTGCGCGACCAGGAAAGCCGTGTACGATTTTTAGGCTATCGCGTAGAACACTTCAAGTTGTGGATTTTTGTTTTTTCCGCCATGCTTGCTGGCATCGCCGGGGCGTTGTATGTGCCGCAAGTCGGCATCATCAACCCCAGTGAATTTTCGCCCATAAACTCATTGGAAATCGTGATCTGGGTCGCTATCGGTGGTCGCGGGACTCTATATGGCGCAATTGTTGGTGCGGTCTTAGTGAATTACGCCAAAACCTTGTTGACGGGTTGGGCACCGGAAATCTGGTTATTTTTCTTGGGCGCTGCATTTATTCTGGTAACTGTATTTTTACCTGATGGATTGGTGGGTTTCTGGCAACGTCATTTTCAGGCACAAAAGTCATGACCGAATTAGCGCACAAACCCAAAACAGGGGAATTGGATACCAGCCACGGGCCGATCTTGTACCTGGAAGCCGTCAGCGTGAGCTTTGATGGTTTCAAGGCTTTAAATAACTTATCCATGTACATTGATGCCGGTGAATTAAGGTGTTTGATTGGCCCGAATGGCGCAGGCAAAACCACCTTGATGGATGTGATTACTGGAAAAACCCACCCTGACAGCGGCTCGGTATTTTTTGGGCAGACCATAGACCTGTTGCAAATGGATGAACCCGCCATTTCCAAAGCGGGGATTTGCCGTAAATTCCAAAAGCCCAGTGTCTTTGAAACCCTGACTGTATTCGAGAACTTGGAACTGGCCTTGGCGACCAATAAAGGCGTATGGACAACCTTATTTGCAAAATTGAACGAGACGCAACGTGATCGGATCGAGCAGGTGCTGGAAACTATCGGGCTTACCGAGCATCGGTCACATTTGGCTGGTATCTTGTCGCACGGACAGAAGCAATGGTTGGAAATCGGTATGTTACTGATGCAGGAACCTAAGGTAATGCTGGTAGATGAGCCAGTGGCTGGAATGACCCATCAGGAAGTCGAGCGTACCGCGCAGTTGTTATTGTCATTGCAGAGTGAGTGCTCAATTATTGTCGTTGAACATGATATGGAGTTCGTACGCTCGATTGCACAGCATCGGGTGACGGTGTTGCATGAAGGTTCGGTGCTGACCGAAGGCACAATGGATGAAGTGCAGAACGATCCGCGTGTCATCCAAGTCTATCTGGGGGATTGATGCTAAATATAGCAGGGTTAAATCAATTTTATGGTGGTAGCCACACCTTATGGGATGTCAATTTTGACATTCCCGCTGGCTCTTGTGTTTGCTTAATGGGACGAAATGGGGTCGGTAAAACCACCTTATTGAAGTGCATCATGGGGCTGATTGCTGTGCGTGATGGCAACATCAACTACAACGGCGCAGTATTGAATCTTGCCAAACCGGAATTACGCGCTGAATTGGGCATTGGCTACGTGCCGCAAGGGCGGGAGATATTTCCCTTATTGACCGTGGAAGAAAACCTGAAAATCGGCTTACGTGCCGTGCGTAAACAAGGCATTAAAGCAGTCCCAGAACATATTTATGAAATTTTTCCGGTCTTGAAACAAATGTTAAAACGGCGGGGCGGCGACTTGTCCGGCGGTCAGCAACAACAATTAGCTATCGGCAGGGCGTTGGTGCTGAATCCAAAGTTGCTGATACTGGATGAACCGACCGAAGGCATCCAACCCAATATCGTCAGCGAGATCGGCGATGTGATTATTCGACTCAACCGCACCAAAGGCTTGCCGACCCAGTTGCTCAAGGTCGGAGATGAAGCGAAAGATGAAATTCGTGAAGGCATCGTCAAAATCAAGAATGAACTGGGCGTGACGATATTGTTGGTGGAACAAAAACTGCCTTTCGCGCGAAAAGTGGCCGACCAGTTTTACATTATGGATAGGGGGCGCGGGGTCGCTACCGGAAACATGGCGGAATTGAATGAAGACATGGTTAAGCGATATTTGACTGTATAGAGAGGTGTTTATGAAAACGTATGGTAATAAAGTTGTGGTTTTATTTGTTATGTTGTTGGGTTTTGTAACGCCCGCATGGGCGCATACTGGCATTGGCATCACACATGGCTTTATGGCGGGTTTTGTCCATCCTTTCCAAGGACTAGATCATCTGCTAGTGATGTTCGCCATTGGCTTATGGGCGAGTGTGCAGTCGGGCAAAATGCTTTGGCAGCTACCTGTCATATTCTTAGTCCTGATGGCGACAGGTGCAGGACTACACTTCGTCGGGTTTCCGATGCACTACGCCGAGCTATGGGTCTCTTTGTCGGTGCTGGCCGTTGGCTTGATTATATGGTGTAACTGGTCTTTCTCTGGCTATTGGGCGATGGGATTGGTGGCGGTGTTTGCCTTGAGTCATGGTTATGTCCATGCTGCGGAAACCGAAATAGGTATAGGACATCTTAATTATGTGTCGGGCTTTTTGGTAGCCACCACCATTTTGATTAGCCTTGGTATAGCCGTTAGTTTACTAGATGTAATGCGGGCTTATGTTTTTAGGCTGAGTTTTGGCTTAGTTTCCAGCACAGTCGCCGTGCTATCGCTGGCAAACTAATGGTATCGAATTGCCAGGAATCGGTTAAGGTTGAGCCAAACGGTTGGCGGGCTGCATTAAATTTAACCTTTGCTGCTACGACAGATAAGACTGCACTGGTTAAGCGTGACCATGTCGGGCCATTAACCGTACAGCGGCCATTTTATCCTGAAGGCGGCGTATGCCACGTGTATATCCTGCATCCGCCTGGCGGCATAGTTGGTGGCGACCAACTGACAATTTGCGCTAATGCCGCAGCCCACAGCCATGCCCTGATTACCACGCCCGCAGCGGGAAAATTTTATCGTAGCTCTGGGGCGCAAGCCAAACAGAATGTAGGGATCACTGTTGGAGAAAGTGCAGCTTTAGAATGGTTGCCGCAAGAAACTATCATTTACGAAGGTGCGCAGTTGAAGTCTTCGGTTAAGGTTAATCTTGCCGCCGATGCCCGTTTTGTCGGTTGGGAAATCCTGTCTATGGGCAGACCTGCCTGTGCCGAGAATTTTAATTATGGCTTGGCAGATTTGAGTTGGCAGATTTATTGCGAAGATCGCCCCATGCTATTGGAGCGCCTCTATCTCGATGCCAAGGCATTTAGCGGGCGGTGGGGATTGCAAGGAAATTCGTCATGTGGGACTTTATTTGCCACGCCAGCCAGTGCGGAAAGTTTTGCGGCGGTGCAAGATTTAATTGGCGATACCAAAGGCCGTGGCGTTACGCGCATTGATAACCTGCTAATTTGTCGCGCGTTGGACATTAGGAGTGACCAGTTGCGAAGTTTTTTTGAACAGGTTTGGGCGATAGTAAGGCCTGATACAGTGCAACGTAAGGCTTGTTCGCCGCGAATATGGGCGACTTAAGTAACTAATATGAATCGTCATTTTCATGTGGCATCTAATTTCTAATGTGTCGCTAGCGCGACGTTTATTTAGAAACCAGTTCTCGCACTGGCAGGCGAGATACTTTTCTTTGCTTCGCCAAAGAAAAGTATCCAAAAGAAAGGCGACCCAGATGCCGCTTGCTTCCTGCGCTCCGTCGTTTTTGTCGGGGTTTGCCAGAAGGGACTTCCTGTCCCTCTGGCAAAGCGCGGCTTCCCTGCCGCGCCCCTTCGGGCTATTCCCGACAAAAACGACAGTGCTCGGCGCGGCATACGGGAGTTCAACTCTACCTCCGCGACATAAAATATTTTAAATAGGTTCGAAACAATGCAATTAACCCCCCGTGAAAAAGACAAATTGCTGATATTCACCGCTGGTCTGTTAGCCGAACGGCGCAAAGCCAGGGGGCTGAAACTGAATTATCCAGAAGCCGTAGCTTATATCAGTGCAGCTATCATGGAAGGTGCGCGCGACGGCCGCACGGTTGCTGAGTTAATGGAATTTGGCCGCACCTTATTATTCCGGAATGATGTCATGGAAGGTGTGGCGGAAATGCTGCCAGATGTGCAGGTTGAAGCCACCTTCCCTGACGGCACCAAGCTGGTGACTGTCCATAACCCCATCGAATAGGAATAACACCATGATTCCAGGCGAAATCATTACCGCTGACGGCGAGCTAGAGTTGAATGTGGGACGCGAGGTAATTAATGTACTGGTAGCCAACAGCGGAGACCGGCCTATCCAAGTCGGATCGCATTATCATTTTTTTGAAACCAATCCAGCCTTGCATTTTGATCGAGCAGCAAGCCGTGGCTTTCGCTTGGATATTCCGGCGGGAACAGCGGTGCGCTTTGAGCCGGGTCAACAGCGTGAAGTGCAATTGGTGGCATTCGCTGGATTACGTCGGATTTACGGGTTTCGCCAAGCTGTGATGGGTGCATTGGAGTTAGATAGATGAGCCGAATTAGCAGGCAAGCTTACGCCGATATGTTCGGCCCTACGACAGGCGATAAGGTACGTCTGGGTGATAGCGGCCTGTTTCTTGAAGTTGAAGCAGACCGCACCGTTTACGGTGACGAAGTCAAATTCGGTGGCGGTAAAGTCATCCGCGACGGCATGGGGCAAAGCCAGCTTGATTCCCTCACAGCAGTGGATTTAGTTATCACCAATGCACTTATCGTCGATTACTGGGGCATAATCAAAGCCGATGTTGGTATCAAAAACGGACGTATTGCCGGAATTGGCAAGGCCGGCAATCCCGACACTCAAGCTGGCGTTGATATTGTCATCGGCCCCGGCACGGAAATAATTGCAGGTGAAGGCCAGATATTGACGGCGGGCGGCATCGACGCGCATATCCATTTTATTTGCCCCCAACAAATCGAAGAAGCCTTGATGTCGGGCGTGACGACCATGATCGGAGGCGGCACAGGGCCCGCTACGGGCACGAATGCGACGACCTGTACGCCTGGGCCTTGGAATATCCGTCACATGCTGATGGCCTTGGATGACTTCCCGATGAATTTCGGTTTGCTGGGCAAAGGCAACGCCAGCCTGCCCTCTGCCTTGGAAGAACAAGTCTGCGCTGGCGCAATGGGACTGAAATTGCATGAAGATTGGGGGACTACGCCAGCAGCCATTGATTGTTGCCTGTATGTGGCAGAACAGTATGATATACAAGTCGCCATCCATACCGACACCTTAAACGAATCCGGTTTTGTCGAAGACACGTTCGCCGCCTTCAAAGGCCGTACCATCCACACCTATCATACCGAAGGCGCGGGTGGCGGTCATGCCCCAGATATTATTAAAGCGTGTGGCGAACCCAATGTGCTGCCCTCTTCCACCAATCCCACTCGGCCTTATACAGTCAATACGGTAGACGAACATCTGGATATGCTGATGGTCTGCCATCACCTTGACCCCGGTATTGCCGAAGATGTTGCCTTCGCTGAATCACGCATTCGCCGCGAGACCATCGCTGCCGAAGACATACTGCACGACTTGGGTGCATTCTCGATGATTTCTTCGGATTCCCAAGCAATGGGGCGGGTAGGCGAAGTCGTTATCCGCACCTGGCAAACCGCGCATAAGATGAAAATGCAGCGTGGGCACCTATCGCCCCCCTCGCCCTCTGGGACGACTGCAAGGATGCAGGAGGTAGGGCAACGTCGGGAACAGTTGCCGAGAGGGGCTGGGGGTGAGGGGCATCAAAATGACAATTTCCGCATCAAACGCTATATCGCCAAATACACCATTAATCCCGCCATTACGCATGGGATTGCCCATGAAGTGGGTTCGATTGAAGCGGGTAAACTGGCAGATTTGGTGCTGTGGCATCCAGCTTTTTTTGCCACCAAGCCTAGCCTTATTTTAAAAGGCGGCTTTATTGCCGCTGCCCCCATGGGTGATCCGAATGCGTCTATTCCTACCCCGCAACCGGTGCATTATCGGCAGATGTTTGGAGGGTTTGGCAGGGCTGCATCGGCAACATCACTATTCTTTTTGCCCAGGGTTGCTGTCGAGTCAGACGTTGCAAAAACGTTAAAACTCAATAAACAAATAGGCGTAGTAAAAGGCACTCGCACCATCGGCAAGAAAGATTTAATCCACAATAACTACCAACCGAACATTGAAGTTGATCCACAAACCTATCAAGTTCGTGCTGATGGCCAGCTTTTAACCTGCGAACCAGCGACACTATTACCGTTCGCCCAACGCTATTTTTTATTTTGATTATGTTGAAATTAACTGAATTAACGGCTGACTCGGCAAGCACTGATGATGTGGTGACTTTGCCGTATGAAACCCGCCAAAAAAGCCGCCTCTTAAGCCAGACCGATAGTGGTGCCAAGATTGGAATCTTTTTGCCACGCGGTCAAATGTTAAGTCACGGCTTGGTGTTGAAGGGTCATGATGATTATCGCGTTCGGGTGAATGCGGCAGCAGAGTTATTGTCTGTAGTCCGCACCGATAATCCATTGCAATTTGCCCGCGCTTGTTACCACCTGGGTAATCGTCATATTGCCTTACAAATTCTACCCGGCGAGCTACGGTTTTTGACCGATCACGTCCTGGACCAAATGCTGGCTGGACTTGGATTAACCGTGACCCATGAATCACTGCCCTTTGAGCCGGAGCAAGGGGCTTATCACGGTCATGGCCACTGATTTGGCGTTGATGCGCTTGCTGCAATTGGTCAGTCCGGGCTTGCCCATCGGGATGTACAGTTATTCCCAGGGCATGGAACGCGCAGTCGATGATGGCTGGATACGCACTTCATCCGAAGCAGAGGAATGGATCAGTGGCATTATGGAAAGTTGCTTAACGTGTATCGATTTGCCAATATTGGCAAGGCTCTATGTGGCATGGAATAACCATAATGAAGAGAGTGTCTTCTATTGGAGCAGGACGTTAATCGCCTGCCGAGAAACCGCCGAACTCAGGGCGGAAGATCGGCAAACCGGACAAGCCTTGGCGCGGTTGCTTACTGAGATGGAATTGCCAACAATGCAGGCCTGGATACGTAAGCCAGAAACCACGCTTGCCACGATATTCAGTTACGCAGCAGTAATGTGGGGGGTTTCTAAGCATCAAGCCATGTTGGGTTATTTATGGAGTTGGCTGGAAAACCAGGTCTTATGTGCCGTCAAATTAGTGCCATTGGGGCAAGTGGCTGGGCAACGCGTATTAATGGATTTAGCCGCAAAAATACCGGGTTTGGTTGATAAGGCTTTACAGCTTACAGATGCCGAAATCGGTGGCAGCGCATTTGGTTTGGCCTTAGCCAGCAGTCGGCATGAAATGCAATATTCAAGATTATTTCGTTCGTGAGGGTAAGATGAATAACAAACACATATTACGGGTCGGCATCGGCGGCCCAGTGGGTTCGGGAAAAACCGCATTGGTGGATGCCTTATGCAAGCAGATGCGTGGTGATTTTGAAATCGCGGTCGTCACCAACGACATCTACACCCGCGAAGACCAACAGTTTTTAATCCGCAGCCAAGCCCTGCCGGAAGAACGCATTCTAGGCGTGGAAACCGGCGGTTGCCCGCACACCGCCATCCGGGAAGATGCGTCCATGAATCTTGCGGCAGTCGATGAGTTAAGCCAGCGCTTTGAAGACCTGGACTTTATCATGGTCGAAAGCGGTGGCGATAACCTCAGTGCCACCTTCAGCCCAGAACTCGCCGACCTGACCATTTACGTCATCGACGTATCGGCAGGCGACAAAATCCCCCGCAAGGGCGGCCCCGGCATTACCCGTTCCGACCTGTTGGTCATCAACAAAATCGACCTTGCGCCTTATGTCGGTGCCTCGTTAGAAGTTATGGATCGAGATGCCAAAAAAATGCGCGGCAAGCGGCCGTTCGTGTTCTCTAACCTTAAAACAGGTGTTGGCCTTAAGGACATTAGTGATTTTATTGTTGAGCAGGGTATGTTGGGTTAAATTAAAATCGATACAGATACGTCCAAATCAGTACCAGCCTGCACCAACTTAATGCAATTATCTTATCCTTAAATCTAAATTTACCGTACCAATAGAACGGCTGAAATCAATAAGCGCAATAACGCAGCACTAAATCCACCCACCATGAAATCCTATTTGACCGCTACTAGCGGATAAGCTATGGAACAATCCCCAACATACGGAACGCCAACAATAGCATCTGAATGGCTAAAGCTACTTGGAGTACGCCCAACACTGCACCTAAAATAGTTAGTATGTCAGCACAATATTTAATGATGGGCTTGGCAAAAAACATGGCTATCAGGTTCAAAACCATCACTGCCAAAAACACACCCAATATGGAGAGGGTTTGCTCAGGTGGGGTAGCAGCATCCAACAAAATCAACGCAGCAATGCCGTAGGGCGTGATGATATTTGGAAATGCTAATGGCGATAAGGCAAGGAATCTAGCTGGAGGTTGCGTTTCTGTCGTTGGGGCGGACGGTTGTTCATATTGTGATAGGACGGATTTCAATGCGACGAGCAGCAAAACCAACCCGGCGGCAAGCAGTAAGGCAGGCAGCGACACGCCCCAATTTGCCAGGATATTCTTGCCTAAAACGGCGGCTATTACGCCAGCAAGACAAGCTATCCCAAAACCCTTTACGGCAAGCATTCGGGATGCTGGAGCGTCCATCCCGCGCGAAATTTTTACAAAAGGACCAAGTAGCTTAATCGGCCCAAGCATCACCATAAAGTAGGTGAACATCTTTCCCAGTGTCATCGTTGTCAACGCATTTTGAGGAAGTTGTGGGGCAGGCACAGGGCTTATTCCTTCCTGTGCGATGGCAGTCAAAGCAAAAGCCGCTAACGCGATTGTAAAAATATTGATAAGCATTCGATTAGGTTTCATATTTGATGTCCTCGTTTTTGTAACTATTCAGCTATTAGGCTAATAGAACACGGATGACACGGATTTGACTGATAAGCGCGGATAAAAGAAATAAAATCGTTTAAGTCCGATGTGTCAATGTCATCCGTATTCTATGCAATTGTCATCGATAGCCAATCAGATCGATTTGAGCGGGAATGGTTGACCCTCGAAGACGGTACCCCAAATCGGAATATCCTTGATTTTCTCCGGTGCAACCTCGTAAGGATCTTGCTCCAGCACCGTGAAGTCGGCGGTCTTGCCGGATACTATGCTGCCACTTTCTGACTCGACTCCCAAGATGAAAGCCGCGTCAATCGTAATGGAGCGCAAGGCTTGATGCAGGGAAACGCGCTCTTCAGGGCACAGCACATCACCATCGCTGCTAATGCGGTTAACGGCCACCCAAACCAACAGCAATGGTTCCGCAGCCGCCATCGGGCAGTCCGATTCTGGCGGTTTTCGCCCTAATTCAGAGAACCGTTCAAGTTGTCCCGCACTTTTGAAAACTTGATCGACCTAGCGACGAGCAGCCTCGACCTTATCGAACGCTATGTATTCAGCAATTTCATTTAAGTCAAAAAGAGCGGGTTCTGTCTAGATTATGTGAGCCATTTTTTCCATGGCTTCCGCTTGGCTATAGGTACGATTTTCAAAAATTGCCTTTTCGCCCCTGGCTATGCCTTCAAGGATGCCCATCCTGGATTGCATAAGCTCGTAATCATCAACATCAATGAGGTATGCCGACGGCTGGCCGTGTTCGGTGATTAGCACAGGCTCTTTAGATTCATGCAGCTCGGCAAGGATTTTGGTGGTCTGGCACTTTAAGGTGGTAACAAGTTCTGTTTTCATAAGCGTGATACTAAACTATCACTCGCTTTTGCACAAAAATTATTTTGGGTTCTATAGGATGATCCTCTCGGTATATAACCCATTAATGTTTCAATGTTATTTCTCCATACCCGCCATTCATCAATCTCATTTTTTGGCCTTTACCGAAGGGACAGTCCGACCCTTACCCGACGATTAGTACTATATTGTAATTTTCCTGAAAGCGGACTTTTAGAATCAAATTCTGGCGGACTCCTTAATTCGAATATGGTATGGAAAAGTTTTTAAAAAATGGACTCGTTATTTTATTACAATTTCAATAACTTAGGATTTACTCTTGTGTCCATTATATTTTAATATAAATGGACAAATTCTGATTTGTAGTCCAGTGTTTTCTCAATTAGCACTGAAAATTAGTGAACAGGCGCTATCGAGCCTGAGCTGTAATTGGACATACAATTATTAAATCCTACGAAGCAGACGCTCAGTTATCCTGATCCCTTAGATTTAAAACGAGGTGCACCCCAGCAAAACAAGTGACATTTTATATAGTGCAAATTATGCGAACAAAAGGGGCGAAGCGGAAGGCGAACCCACTTTGTTTGTTCGCATAATCCGAAGCATTATGTAACTTGGCGGGGGTTTGCCCGGACAACGCGAACGATGCGGTTCGTGCCTCACCGCATCCTACACTAGCGCACGTTACGGGTTTCTGCCGAATATTGCCCATTAAGGCCAATGCCTATTCAAAAAAATCGGTTTTTGACCGATCAGCCGGAGTTTCTGCTGTCCGTGCAAAGGTCTCTGTAAGTATGATTTTTATGAATAATGATCTTTTAATAGCCTAATCTTAGCAAAAACATCCACTGGTTTTCGGTTAATCATAGCAATTGTCTTTTGCAAATTCTCGCTGTCTTCCCTGAAGAATGGGTTGGTTGCCAGTTCCTCGGCAATGGTCGTGGGTATGGTTGGCTGATTTTTACTGCGAAGGAGGTTAATTTGAGTCATCCGCTGCTGTAATTCGAGATTTTGCGGCTCTACTGTCAAGGCAAACCGACCATTAATCTGGGTGTATTCATGGGTGCAGTAAACCTTAGTTGCTTTCGGCAGGGCTTTCAACTTTTGCAGGGAATGCCATAGCTGCTCGGCAGTGCCTTCAAACAAACGCCCGCACCCCATCACAAACAAAGTATCCCCGCAAATCAGGATATTATCTTCTACAAAATGGTAAACAATATGCGCACTAGTATGTCCGGGCGTGGCAATAACCGTGGCTTTATGTTGCCCTAATAGGATGACATCACCCTCATTGACACCGACATCAATGCTGGGAATCCTGGCACTATCGGCTTGTGCTGCTATGATTTTACAGCCTGTTTGTTGCTTGATCCGGAGATTGCCACCTATATGGTCTGAGTGGTGATGGGTGTTAAAAATATAAGTTAGTTGCCAACCCTTTTCTTGCAAGACATCTAAAACAGGTTGGGCAAGTGCGGGGTCTATTACCGCTGTTTCTAGTGAAACAGGATCATGGATAAGGTAAATGTAATTATCGGTCAGTACGGGTAAGGTAACGATTTCTAACATTGCGCAATACCACCCTATTTTTGGTTTGCCATTTAGCCAATCAATCTATAGGTTCGGCCTTGTGAAGTCTTAACTCCCGTTCGCCTTGAGTCTGTCGAAAGGCGCGAGTGCTTCGACAAGCTCAGCACGAACGGTTTAAATATCAAAAGGCCGAATCCATAATGTGGCACTTGCTATAAAAGCAATCTTTTGGAATGGTAAACTCAATTGAACAGGAAATCCCAAAATATTTTATGGGTTACTTGACGTTCACTTCGTCTTCGATGTCTTCATAAGCGTTTTGTTGGAATTGAGGTGAACAGATTGCCAGAAAAACAAGGTCGCCAGTACCAATGTTTGTAATGCGTTGCTTACATTCTGGAGGTATCAGAATCACATCACCGCACTTGATCACCTGTGGTGCGAGTTCGCCAACTTCGACAAGCCCTTGCCCTTCAAGAATCACATAGCGTTCGGTTATACCTCGCAATCGATGCAATCTTGTCGTTATACCCGCTTGGACTCTGGCGTGGGCAATAGAAACATCAGGGTCATTTGGCGAATTGGAAAGCTCATTGATATAGCACAATTCGTCCGTGTAATATTCTGCTTTCCCGTTGAACGTAAGAATGGCCGCATCCATAGACTACAATCCTAGCGAATAATCCAATTCGGTTACAAAAAAGCCTGAATTTGCTTAATAATCCCGCCCTTGTCCAACCCACAAAGGCTTAGTAGTTCCTCCCGTGTACCTTGTTCGATAAAGGCATCAGGTAGTCCGATGTTGAGGGTGTGCCTGAGGATCTTCTTGCTGTGCAGGAAGCTGTTGACCGCACTGCCCGCGCCGCCGGAGATGACGTTCTCTTCTAGCGTCACGATTATCTCGTGGTCTTTTGCCAGTTGTAAGATCAGTTCCTCGTCAATCGGCTTTACAAAGCGCATGTTGGCGACAGTGGCATTGAGTTGCTTTCCTGCTTCGAGCGCCGGGGCGACCATGCTGCCCCAGGCCAGGATGGCGATTTTTTCACCCTGGTGCTTTATTTCGCCTTTGCCGATGGGCAATGTGGTGAGTTCTGCTTGTACGGCAACGCCTGGGCCCTTGCCCCGTGGGTACCTGACCGAGGCCGGGCCTTCGTGCAGGAAGCCCGTGGTGAGCATCTGTCGGCATTCGTTTTCATCCGCTGGTGCCATGACGACCATGTTCGGGATGCAGCCCAGGTAGCTGTGGTCGAAACTGCCGGCGTGGGTGGGGCCGTCAGGCCCGACCAGGCCAGCCCTGTCCAATGCAAACAGGACATCCAGGCCCTGGATGGCGACATCGTGTATCAATTGGTCATAACCGCGTTGCAGGAACGTGGAATAGATCGCCACCACGGGCTTTGCGCCCTGGCAGGCTTGCCCCGCCGCCAAGGTGACGGCATGTTGCTCGGCGATGGCGACATCAAAGTAGCGTTTAGGGTATTGCTCTGAGAACTTGACCAAGCCTGAACCTTCGCGCATGGCAGGGGTGATGCCCAACAGGCGCTCATCCTGCTTTGCCATGTCGCACAACCAATTGCCGAACACCTCGGTATAAGTGGGGTGCGGCGAAGGCTTGCCTTTGGGCAGGCTGTCTTGGGTCGGGTCGAAGGCCGGGACGCCATGATACGCCAGGGGGTCGTTTTCGGCGGGGGCATAGCCTTTGCCTTTTTTGGTGACGATGTGCAAGAACCGCGGGCCATTGATGTGCTTCAGGCTTTCCAGGGTTTCCACCAGCATATCGACATCATGGCCATCAATGGGGCCGATGTAGTTGAAGCCCAGTTCCTCAAACAGCGTGCCAGGGACAATCATGCCCTTCATGTGCTCTTCAGTGCGACGGGCAAGTTCCCAGACGCTGGGCATCTTGCTCAGGGCTTTCTTGCTTTCCTCGCGGACGGAAGAATACAGCCTGCTGGACAGGATCTTGGTCAGGTAATTGTTCATCGCGCCGACATTGGGCGATATCGACATGTCGTTGTCATTCAAAATGACCAACAAGTTGGCATCAATTGCGCCGGCATGGTTCATGGCCTCAAACGCCATGCCGCCGGTGATGCTGCCGTCGCCGATGATGGCGACCATGTGCTTGTGCTCACCCTTGAGTTCAGACGCTATCGCCATTCCCAGTGCGGCACTGATGGACGTGCTGGAATGCCCCACGCCGAAGGCATCGTATTCGCTTTCAGACCGGTTTGGGAAGGCGCACACGCCGTCGCGGGTGCGGATCGTGGTCATCCTGTCCTTGCGCCCCGTCAATATCTTGTGCGGGTAGGCCTGGTGGCCGACATCCCAGACCAGCTGGTCGCCCGGGGTGTCGAACACGTAGTGCAGGGCGACGGTCAGCTCGACCGTGCCAAGGCCCGCCGAAAAGTGGCCGCCGGAGACGCTGACCGTTTGGGTCAGGAATTCACGTAACTCCTTCGCTAGGGCTTTAAGTTGTGATTTTTTTAGCTTTCTGATATCCGAAGGATAGTCGATGGCGCTTAATAGTGAAGGTTTGGTTGATGTATTCATTTCAGTAAAGTGGCTCACGGTAGAACATCAGGATAAGGCCAATAATAAACAGCGCAGCAACAGAAACAAATCCTGCAATGTCTTTGCCTGGTCTGTCCAATTTTAATTCCAACCATCGACCGCAAGCCAGAATCAATGAAAATACGCCCATCGTAGTGTGCCCAACCTGGATAAGAAAGGCACTTTTGGGTTCAAAACCGATGTGCGAATGGGTGAGTAGCATCAGTCCGCCAAAGGCAGACAGTATCGGAAAAGCGAAAACCAAACCTGGACGAGGATTCCGGCTGAAACGGGCGATCAATTCAATAACACCCAGAGTAAACACCAATAAGGTAGCAATCCGATGTTGCAGCACCTCACCGTTATTGAACGTGCTTTCCCAAAACCCGATAGGGCCGAGAGGCCAAGTTTCGGCATCACTGCGAAAAAATAGGAAGATACCTAATCCCACAAAGCCGATAGGCCAGTATTGAGTAAAAGTCAGTAAATTCCTTGCTGTTTGCAATGCTGGCAAATGCCGTACATAAGAAAGCATGGCGAAGAAGGTCATCACGGTCAGGAAAATACCGGAAATATTATGGTTGTAGTTAGACCATTCTGTCGCTGCAACGGACGGCACTTTCCCTACTATGGCAACCCTACCTGCTTCTCCTGCAATCAAAGCCGTGTGGGTTGGGGAATCAGTCAAAGGGATTTGCGGTGTAAATGTGCTTAACACTTCTTGCCAACGGGCTGTCAAACTGGGTATGTCTATTGCTGGCGGTTGCGATGCAAGGCTGGCGGCAGTGAATAATAAGGTAATCAAAACAAAGGTTTCTGCTTCGATGTAGTAAGGTACGCGCTTGGTTAAGGCATACCCGTTTCCGGTAGAGCCATAACTTAAAACTGCTGCACGGTTTAACCAAGCGTAACCCAAGGCAATACTAAGCAAGACGACTTTCACGGTTAACAGGTTGCCGTAGCCCGTGCCAATCAGTCCGTTCCAGGTATCTATGTATTGCAGGGCAATAGGTAATCCAGATAGCAGAATAGCGAAAACAGACGCAATGCCATACGGCGAAAACTTGTTTAATAACTGCGGCCACAGCGTATCTGGTACTTTTTGGCGGTAACGTAAAAACCATAGGTTGACGAGTTGGAATACGCTGCCAATCCAGATGGCTGCTGCCACTTGATGCAGCACAGTTAGCGACATCAGAAACAATTGATTTTCGAATCGACCAGCACCATGAACTAACCACGCACCAGATATAATCATGGGCAAGGCAACCAAATTGGCAGTAAGCCAATGCTGCTTGGAATTGAGGTTATTACGAAGGGAGTGGTAGCAGTATCCCGCCAACACTAATGTCAACAAAGTCCGCACTATACCGCCGATAAACTGAGTGGTTTCGGCAAACTCTGGAAACGGCCATTTATTCAGCAAGGCTGTCATGAGCCATATTTTAAGGATAATCTTGAAGAGCTGTGCGGCTGCCAGCAAAAAACCGCCTTTGTAGATCAGGGTAATGGTACTTTTCAGCAACTCGGCGTTGTATCCATTCTGCTGATGCCACGGGCGCAAAATAAATGCCCCCCAAAACAGGCCACCGATTGCCAAACAAAAACAAATCAGGTCAAAACCACCGATCAAGGAATCAAGAAAATCAGCAATACCCGCCATAATAAAAAAACTACGCCTATGGAGTTACGGAAAAATGGATAAGGTCTTCGGTCAAATGACCGTCGGCTGCAAATATTTTGTACCTAAGGGCGTACTCACCCAGAGATAAAGGTGGTACGTCCACCACAACATTGCCTTGCTTAACGCCTTTGCTAATAGTTAATAAGATGTGCTTGTCGCCTTTACTGACCAAATAGACCTGTGATAAGCCTAGCTCGATTTTTGAGTTAAACGTCAGTTCCACTTTTTTAGCCTGGTTGGCTTTAGGCTGTTCTATTTTTAATGAATGGTCGGTGACAACCGCATGGGCATACAAGTTACCGACAGAACCTAAAGTCAGGAGCAATAAATTGATTTGCAGCAACTGTTTCATGTTACTTGCTTTTCCCTTTCAAAGCATGACCAGCGAGGTTTTTACCTAAATCCCAGATGGAGCCGGGGATTTGGTGGGTTTCTGCAATCACCTTATCAAATGAACCGACAATGTGGTCACGGTCTTTTTGGTTAAGCATTAACGGTGGCAGCAGCTTGACCACATTCATGCCATGACCTGCTACTTGGGTCAGTATGTGGTGTTCTTTAAATAAAGGGATGGTAATCATTTGGCAGAACAAGCCTTTATTTGCGGCTTCCAACATTGCCCAGGCGGCTTTCAATTTGAGGCTTTTGGGCGATTGGAACTCAATCGCAATCATCATGCCTTTACCTCTGGCTTCTTTCAGGAACTCATATTGGCTGGATAGGGCATTCAGCGCTGTGATGATGTCTGTTCCTATAACAGCACTATTTTCGACCAGTTTTTCCTCTTCCATTACATGCAAGGTTGCCAGTCCCGCCGCCATTGCCAGATTGTTTTTGGCAAAAGTCGAACCATGCACCACCGCCCTGTCCATGCGGTTATAAACGGTGTCCATGATTTTTTGGGTCATGGCGACAGCGCCGACTGGCACAAATCCACCTGATAAGGCTTTCGCCATACAGACCATGTCCGGCTTGATGCCCCAATGGTCGATAGCCCAAAATTTGCCGGTACGGCCTAATCCGGTTTGCACTTCATCGGCAACGAGCAACGTGCCGTATTTTTTACACAGCCGTTCGACTTCAGGTAAGTAATTATCATCAGGTAAGTTAACGCCTTTGCCTTGTATAGGTTCAACAATGAAGGCCGCGACATCTTTATTGCTTAATGCCTGTTCCAATGCGGCAAGATCATTAAATGGCACCGAACTACAGCCTGGAAGCAATGGGCCGAAGCCTTCACGAAAGATGGTTTCCCCATTTAATGATAAAGCGCCCATCGTCAATCCGTGATAACCGTGATCGCAGAATACGATTTTTTCGCGTTTGGTTGTGTAACGAGCGAATTTGATGGCAGCTTCTACAGCTTCTGTACCCGAATTACAGAAGAACATTTTGGTGATGTTATCAGGCGTGGTCTTCAACAATTCTTGTGCTAGCAAGCCGCTGAGTACCGACACATCCAGTTGCACCAGATTGGGCAAATCCAGCGACAAGGTTTCTTTCAAGGCGTTGACAACCGTAGGATGGTTACGTCCGAGTGCAAAAACGCCAAAACCGCTGAGTAAATCCAAATACTCAGTACCATCCTGGTCATAAAGATATTGCCCGACCGCACTCTTGTAATGGCGGTCATAACCGATGGTCTTCAATACCCTGACCATTTGATTATTCAGATGGTGTTCGTACAGGTCGAATTTGTCTGGGTTATATTTCGTAAAAAGTTCGGCGATGCTGATAGCCATTGGTTACCTCAAAACTTGAGTCAGTAAAAATCGTCTGTATAAAAATTAAACCCGTTTCCCACTAAAGGCAGGCAATACAATTAGCGAACAAACCACTGTAAAAAACAGGCCGATAGACAACAATAAGCCCATGCTAGACATGCCTTGATGGGCAGTGAACGAAAGACTCGAAAAACTGCATAAAGTTGTTATCGAACTGAAAATAATGCCGCGCGTGGTGCTGCTTTGCAGTAGGTTCTCGTTTTCTTGCAGGTTAAAATGCAGTCGGTGCATAATCAGGATGCTACTATCAATCCCTAGCCCTAGCAGCAATGGTAGGGCAATGATATTAGCGAAATTGAACGGGTTGTTAAGCAACACATTCGTCGCACCAGTCAGCAATGCGGCAAGTACCAAGGGCAGGATGACTAACGCAGTCTGTTTGAAACTTCTATAAATCACCAGCAGTACCAAAACAATCGCAATAAAAGCACTTCCAAAAGCCTGGACGAAGGCTTTAACCACCGCATCGCCGCTGGCCATATTTGCAACGGGCAAGCCGGAAACTTTGTTATCAACCTTTTGGGCATCAGCGACAAATAGACGCTGGTTTTCAGGGTCGTTGAGATCTTGTTTGGGCGTAATAAGTATTTTGTAAAGCCCGTTTGTGCTGAGCCAATGTGAACGGATGTAATCCGGTATATCGTCAAAACCGAATTCGGTCGCGGTCAGGCTGGTTTTCAGTCGGTCAAGCGTGTATGGCAATAATCCCAATATGTTGCTTTCAATTAGGCTATAACTCGCCGAAGGGTTGGCAGAACTTTCAGCTTGTTTGATAAAGGCTTCTAAACGTTGTTGCAGTTGCTGTAAAGTAGCTTGTGGTGCATTGGGTGAGTTTTCGGCAATGGCTTTTTTCAGTTCCTCATTGAATTTGACGAGTGCCGCTTTCTGATTGCTGTTTTCCGGCAAGGTTTTGCCAAAGTTTTCCAACTGGTTGCCCAAAATCAGGCTCAGGTCTTCAATCGTTGTGAGTTTTTCGTCCTGATCTTTCGCTACAAAATCAGCAAGTGTAATAGTTTCGTGTACCGTCGGTAATTGCCCCATTTTGGCAGCAATCGTTTTGGCTTCATCCAGGTTGTTTGCCAATGTTATTAAGGCAAACGGCGAATCATTTTTGGATTTTAGCAATTCTTTAAAGGAGGATACCGATTCGCTGTTGGGATCGCGCAAATTAACCGGATTGGAATCAAAGGACAGTTTGGTCAACACCACGCAAGCACCAATCCCCAATAGGATAGAGACAATACGGATAGCGGTTGAATAACGAAACGGGAAGGTCACAAGAAACTTCGGCGCAAACGCGGAATGTATTGGCTTAGGGCTATTAACGGGCAGCACGCAAAACAAGGCCGGCAATACCGTTACTGAGATAATCAGCCCGATGAAAATGCCACCCCCGGAAATAATACCTAACTCGGATACCCCTGCGTATGCCGTAGGGATAAACGACAAAAATCCCAGTGCTGTGGTCAAGGCGCATAAAAACAAAGATGAACCTACGCCCTTCATGCTGTGATGGATGGCTTGGTGGTTCGTGTAACCGCGCACCCTGCGCTCTCGGTAATAGAGGCAGATATGTACAGCATAATCCACTCCCAAACCGATGTATAAAGTCGCAAAAGCGATAGAAATGACGTTCAAATGACCGACGGTGATGGCAGCAAATCCGGCAGTCATTATTAAGCCCATCAACAGCACGATGTAAGTAATGCTCAATAATTTCAGAGAACGCAAACCTATCCATTGCACGACAAATACTAAAACCAATGAGACTATACCTGCGAGTTGAGCACCTTTAGTGACGCTTTCCAGTTCTTCATGTTCCAGGGCGGTTTCGCCCGTGATGCGGATTTTAACGGATGGGTTTTCGGTCATAATGGCGCGTACCGCTTCCCGCGCAGAAGTTTGTGCGACATCCGCAGGCAGCATTTCGCTGAAATTCAGTTTCGGTTTGGCAATAACCAGAGTGCGATTGGCATCGGTATTGAGTTGGTCTTCTGCCAATAAGTTCTGCCAGGATAAGTGTTGTGGTTTGCCCGTAAGCTGATGGTTGATGTTGTCATCAATCGCAACCAGCAAAGGATTCAAGTCCATCGGCAGGTTTTCATCACGCTTGTTTAAGGCAAGGCTGATGATTTCAAACAAACCATCCAGATGATAGTTTTGCGCCAGATGCCCGATAAACGGTTGCGCGTCGGTCAGTTTTTTAGCCAGCGCATCTAGGTCGGTTGGTTCCAGATACAGCAAGGCCTGTTGCCTGAAAAAAGCATTATCAGTTGGGATATAAACCGAGTCAAAGTGGTCTGTCTGTACGCTTAGTTTGTCTTGCAGCTTATTGGCGGCTAACGTGGTTTCTTCGGGAGATCTTGCTTCCACGATCAATATTAAAGTTGCCGCATCTTGCGGAAAAGCCTTGTCAATCCGCCGCTGATTTTGCTGAAACGGTAGGTTGGGGTCAAGCATTTCAGCTGTATTGGTGTTAATGCCAAGATGGTTGTAAACATGGTAAGAAACACCACCACACAGCAAAAAAGACACCACTAACAACGTCCATGGAAAACGGATGATTTGTTGCTCGCACCAGTGCAGAATTGTGTCAACGAATGTAGTGTGTTGCTTGGTCATGCGTAGTTATTGTTGGGTTGGATTTGTGTGTGCTTTAAGGGAGCGTTGTTACAACATCTAGCTGTTTGGCAATTTGCTTTAAGGTTTTTTTCGCGGCATGAAAATATAAGCCCAGCCTGACCAAGCCCGGTAATTCGGCTGGATGGCGCAATAGATAAGTTAATAGTTTACCTAGCACGACATCACCTTGATCGTTTAGTGCATGGCTGACGGCTTTGGGCAAATCCATCGTGAGTGGATCGGCAATTGCCCGTATGGATAGGAACGACAAGCCGTGGCTTTGCGCCACCCTAGCAATAGCAACGCTTTCCATATCCAATGCTATCGCGCCAGTCGCCTGTGCAAGCTGTGCCTTATCATGGCTAGATGCGACAATGCTTTTGCTTTCCGCCAGCTTGCCCGTGTAGGTACGCACGGTCAAGTATTCGGCAAGGCAGGATTTTGCATGAACCAGCCAATCTTCGTTGTTGAGATCAAACATCACATGACCGGCATCTACGCAACTATTAGCCAATACCAAATCCCCAGGCCTAAATGAAGCATCCAAAGCTGCCGCACAACCCCAGCTAATAAGCTGATTTACACCTTGTGTAATCAATAATTCAGATGCAGTACGCGCATTCTCAGGGCCTGCACCCGAACAGACCACCCGTATTTTTACGGCAAGATGCCCGACCTGCCCTTTCTCAAGTCTATTTGATGTGAGGGTGTTAAGTTCTTCAGGTAAGGCAACAACAATCCCTGTAATCACTGCTTAAGTTCGTTGCGGTATCTGGCGAGTGTCCAGAGCGGGAAAAACTTGTCATAGCCGTGGTATTTCAAATAAAACACCCTAGGAAACCCAGGGGCAGTAAAACAAGGGTCATTCCAAACGCCGTCTGCTTGTTGCTTGCGTAAAATGAAATCAATGCCTTTTTTGACTTCTGGGCTACGCGCCTCGCCAGCCGCCATCAAACCCAAAACCGCCCAAGCCGTTTGGAAAGCGGTGCTGAAATGGTATTTGCCGCTGTAACTGACATCGTGAAAGCTGTAGTTATCTTCGCCCCAGCCGCCATCTTGGCGTTGTTTGCCTTTTAAATAGCTAACGGCATTCAAATACATAGGGTCATTTTTTGGCACCCTAGTTTGTTCCAAGCCTAGCAATACTGACCATGTGCCGTAGATATAATTAGTTCCCCAACGGCCAAACCATGAACCATCCGCTTCCTGCTCTTTACGCAAATAGTTGATGGTGCGTTCTAAGGCGAGTTGATATTGCCCTTGGTCTTTTCCTGCTTTTGCCATCAGCATCGCACAACGTGCGCTGACATCCGCTGTGGGAGGGTCAAGTAATGCGCCGTGGTCGGCAAAGGGAATTTCATTCAAATAATAACAGGTGTTATCGACATCAAATGCGCCGTAACCGCCGTTTTTGGACTGCATCCCTTCTATCCAGCGCGTTGCCCTGTGAATGGATTCATCGAGATCAGGCAAGTTTGAGTCTGCCATAGCAAAGCCAACCACAGCGGTGTCATCGACATCAGGATAATGCGGATTAGCATATTGGAATGCCCAGCCGCCGCCTGCCAAATCCGGTTTGGAAACACGCCAATCGCCAGGTTCATCGGATAACTGTACGCTTTTAAGCCAGTCGTAGGCTCTGGTTAAGCTTTTTGCATTACCCAGCTTATCGGATTCTTGCAAAGCCAGTGCGGTCAGTGCGGTGTCCCAAACTGGCGAAACACAAGGTTGGCAAAAAGCTTCATTTTCACTAATAACCAGTAACTTATCTATCGCCTTACGGGCGGTTACAACGTATTCATGATCTTTTGGAAAGCCCAATAACAATAGCATTTCATAAGAATGAACCATCGCAGGGAAAATACAACCCAAGCCATTTTCGCCATTCAAGCGTTCGATAGTCCAATCTTTGGCTTTTTCGATAGCATGGTCATGAATTTTTTTAGGGATAAAAGGTTCAGCCCATCGACCAAACTTATCTAACCCTAGAAAAACTTTATTTAAAAAAGTCCGCTCAGGAAAATAATGTTGTTCTAAGTCGGGATGGGTAACAAAAAGCTCCAAAATATCGACCTTATTTGGATTTTTTGCAATCGCTTTTAAAGTGCATAAAACAAATAACGGCACCATAACAGTCCTAGACCAGTATGAAACCTTGTCCAGATGAAACGGAAACCATTTGGGAAACAGCATGATTTCGGGCGGAATAAACGGCACACCCCGCCAAGGCAATTGTTTGAAGATGGCTAAGGCAATGCGAGTGAAAACATTGGCTTTTGCAGCACCGCCTTGACCTAGAATGTAGGTTCTTAATCGAACCATGTGGGGGGTATCAATAGAATCTCCCACCATTTTTAAGGCGTAATACACTTTGACGCTGCAACTGATGTCGCCTGGGCCGTGGGTAAAGAGCGGATAGCTGCCATCCTCAGCTTGTTTGGAACGCAAAAAATTGGCGATTTTGGCTTGCAACGGCTCGTCGATGTCACCCAAATAGTGCATCATCATGATGTATTCGGACGGAATGGAGCAATCTGCTTCCAGATCGAATACCCAATAGCCTTTTTTATCCTGAAGGCTCAAGAGTTTCTCCTGCGCCCGTTTTATGGCTAAATTGAGCTGGTCATCTTTGAAAACAATCGGCGTAGCGGTGCTTTGGGTATTCTGCGCTTGTGTCGTTGAGTTTGCGTCGGTAAACATTATTAATCCTCTAAATATCTAACGGTGCTTTAGTAATATTTGGCGAGTAAGTCCAGTTAGGGTCGTGCATGCCTTGACTGCTTACATTGAACAGAAGGTCGAGAAAATAGTTGCTTCGACCTATCAATTTAGTCGCTAAAATCGTCGATTTAACGCTATTTCGGGTGATTTTGACTTCATCTGAGCGAGTAAACCCTAAATTCTGTTTGATCTTTTTTAAGGTCAATACCGCCATACCTAACGCCCACAGGCAGAAATTTCTTATGCCTGTTTCATGACTGGGAATTAACTGGGTAAATTTTAAAGCGTTGTGCAGATGGTTATGGGCAATGCTGATTAAATGCTCCAACCCCTTCTTGAAATTAGCGTCATTAGTCTTTGAACTCAGGCTTTTTAAATCGAAACCCGTTTCTAAAAAAATATCTTGCGGTAACCAGCACACACCGCGCTCGGCATCATCCCAAATATCCTTCAATATATTGGTCATTTGTAAGCCCTGACCAAATGAGACTGCTAAGGTCAGCATTTCATCATGGTGTTTTGCAATTTGCGGTGAGTAATGACAAAACAGCTTGGTCAACATCTCACCCACACAACCCGCCACATAGTAACAATAACGATCCATGTCAGTTAACGTGGGTAAGCCACCGTGCATGTTATCGTCCTGGAAGATAGGCATACCTTCCGCCATCACTTCCACGCAGGTAGATAATGCGGCTATCTGTTGCTTATCAAACTGGTGCGTGATGCGGATTACTCTGGGAATGACATGAATTAAAACGTGTTCAGCCGGAAGAGTGTTGCTGGACAACAACGGCGCAAGTTCCGTGGCAAACGCTTCGGAAGCATTGCCCGTTTTGACGACAGCAATAAAGCCGTGGCAAAAATGTTTTTTTTGCTCCGGCGTAAGCGATACTTCATCTTCTATCGTATCGACAATGCGACACAGCAAATAGGCATTAGCCACTGCCCAGCAAAGGCTTTCCGGCAACTGCGGAATCGTCAGCGCAAACGTCCTAGACACGCCCTCTAGCAACGCCATCTGAAAATCATCATCAGTCATGGCTCCCAGCGACAGCTTATTTTCCAGAGATAATTGAGTTCCGCGCATGAAGTTTTGTCTTGCTGCTATGAGCTTAGGTGTTTACCAAGAATGTCTCATAGTAGCTTGTTTGTTGGTAATTTGCAAAATAATGTTGTTTTGTTGCCAATATTGCTATTAAAGTGTGGTATAATTAACCCATTAATAGCTGATAATCGCAAACACCGCTGTCGCGATCATTTTTCAACCGCTTTGCGAATGCACTGATGGCAAAGAATGTATTGACTTGCTGATTCATGGCTTACTGAAAAAAAGTCTCATATAAACAGTGTATTCGACAACATTTCTTGAGGTAATTTTGGTTGCATGATTGGTTTGTTTTACAGCCAAAACGACTAACACCTTGAACTAAGTTTTTACGCTTTAGTCAGATTGTTGCTTTTGAACGACAGCTAACATTTTTCCTGCAACGTTCCGTGCCACAAAAAGTCCGGTCATTGCAAGATTTCGTAATTTTGAACATTTTGGAGATACATGTATGGGAGTTCCTTTACGTCAACAGCTAACTGTAGCCAGTTACCTAATAAAGCAAAAACTGAAGGGTGTTAAAAAATATCCTCTGGTTCTCATGCTCGAACCTTTGTTTCGGTGCAATCTAGCCTGTGCAGGTTGTGGTAAGATTGACTACCCCGATGAAATCCTCGACAAACGCTTGTCTTTCGATGAATGTATGCAAGCAGTCGATGAATGCGGCGCACCGATGGTATCAATTCCAGGCGGCGAACCTTTAATCCACAAAGAAATGCCGCAAATTATAGCTGGCATAATAGCACGCAAAAAATATGTCTATCTATGCACCAATGCGCTACTCCTTAAGAAAAGGATAGACGATTACACACCATCGCCTTATTTGACTTTCTCGATCCACCTGGATGGAATGCAAGAAAGACACGACACCTCTGTCTGTCAAGATGGTGTATTTGATAGAGCGGTCGAAGCCATTAAATTAGCACTGGCAAAAGGCTTTAGAGTCACCGTCAACTGTACCCTGTTCCAAGGCGAAAAAGACCATGAAGTGGCAGAATTCCTGGATTATTGTATGGAATTGGGTGTAGAAGGCGTAACCATCGCGCCTGGCTTTAGCTATGAACATGCGCCACAGCAGGATGTTTTCATTAAAGGTACTGATATTAAGGAATTATTCCGAGGCATCTTTAAGATTGGTAAAAACCGCAACTGGAAGCTCAACCACTCCTCTTTATACCTTGATTTTTTGGCGGGTAATCAAAGTTACGACTGCACACCTTGGGGCAACCCTACCCGTAACGTATTCGGCTGGCAAAAACCTTGCTATTTGTTATCTGACGAAGGTTATGCTGCAAGTTTTCAAGAACTTATCGATACGACTGCCTGGGAAAAATATGGCACCAGTAACAATCCAAAATGTGCTAGCTGCATGGCGCATTGTGGTTATGAGGCAACTGCCGTTGAAGACATGTTGAAACACCCATTAAAAGGTTTGCTGACTGCAATTAGAGGCCCAAAAACTGAGGGCGATATGGTACCAGAACCCGTACCTCAATATGTTCAAGCCAAAACGCGACCAACCCTGTCGGGCATTCCAATCCACGTTGAATAACACCGTTTTCGCCAACACAGTAAACACTGAAATCACGAGGTCTAAGTCGATGGGCAAAAAAATCCTACATCTGGTCATTTTAGCTTGTCTGTGCATGGCGGGAATAAATCCTGCCTATGCAGCAGAGCAAAGCAAATCAACGGCAGGGAAAATCGTTGATAAATTTCAGGAAGAACTGATAGATGTCATGAAAAATGGTAAAAAATTAGGTTATTCAGGACGCTACGACAGGCTGAAAGACTCAGTCACCAACAGTCACGACTTGCCAAAAATTGCCCGCATTGTGGTCGGTAAAGAATGGGAAAAATTGACTGAACCTCAGCAACAACAACTCGTTGATGTGTTTAGCCGCTTGAGTATCGCTTCTTATGCCCATAATTTTAAAGACTACTCTGGGGAATCTTTCACCTTCGATAACGAGGAAGAAACCACACGTGGCGGGCTAGTCATACATACCCACTTGACGATTCCTGATGATAAACCGGTCAAATTCGACTATATGCTGAAAGAAAATGGTAATAGCTGGCGGATTATTAATATTATCGCCAACGGTGTTAGTGATCTGGCTTTGAAAAGATCGGAGTACACGAGCATTTTGCAGCGCGAAGGATTTGATGCTTTAATAGCCAAAATCAACGAGAAAATTGATAACTATTCCAAACAGTAAAAAGATTAAATATTAAGGTTTTTTGTACATGCGCAGCGTTCATAATAATTTACAAACCAACTCGGCTAAAATTTTTTTATTATGCTTAATGCTGGGGCTTATTAGTGGCTGTGCAACAACTAAAAGCTCTTCTGGATCACCAGAAGCTACCAATAAAGCTGACCCTTACGAAAATTTTAACAGGAAAGTATACGGCTTCAATGACAGTGTAGATGGCTATGTCGCAAAACCTATTGCAGATGCCTACAAAACTATAACGCCTGACTTTATGGAAACAGGTGTATCGAATTTTTTCAACAACCTGAAAAATATTAACGTTGTACTTAACGACGTATTACAAGCAAAGTTTGAACAAAGTGGCCGCGATACTGGACGCTTTATAATGAATTCAACTCTTGGTTTGGGCGGACTGTTTGATATTGCGAAAACAGTTGGTCTTGAGCAGAATGACGAAGATTTAGAGCAAACCCTTGCCGTCTGGGGTGTTCCTCAAGGCTCCTACTTAGTATTACCCCTGTTGGGACCGATCACTACCCGTGGTGTTCCAGGCGCGGTATTTGATGCGGCTGCAAACCCTGCTACCTACATAGGCGTACCTATACAGGTGATCTCATTGATTAATACCAGAGCCAATGCAGAAGGCGCGTTACAATTTATTGATGAGGCTTCGCTAGACCCCTACGTTTTTACAAGAGAATCGTTTTTACAATGGCGCACCCATTTAGCTACTGACGGCAAAACCGACGCATCGTCAGATTTGGATAATATTGATGCTGAGTTACTAAGTGACGACCAAAGTATTGATAAAAAGGCGAATACAAATACCAACACTGCTAGCGGAATAAAAGAACCTTTATCTTCTAACACCAATATTGCCACACCAAAGAACACTCCGACCACCGTACCATCGAATACAAATAAGTTGCAAATTCTTCCGCCAGATACCTCTAATGTGGAAAACAAATCAACTGGCGATACAATCAAAAATGTAGGCGCAGTAAAAAATAAAACGACCAATCCTGTAAAAAAATAAATTACTTCTTTGCTTCTAAAAGTGTATCAAACTATGGATTTCGTAAGCACTTAGCTTATCCCTGCCCTTTAGAAAATCCAACTCCACGACAAAAGCACAAGCTTCGACTGTTGCACCTGTCTTTTCGACCAATTCACAACTCGCTTTCGCCGTACCACCTGTCGCAAGTAAATCGTCAATCAATAATACCCTATCATTCACATCAAAAGCGTCGATGTGTACCTCTAGCGATGCCGAGCCGTATTCTAGGTCATAAGCGACACTTTGGACATCGTAAGGCAGTTTTCCTGGTTTCCGCAAAGGCACAAAAGGCAAGCCAAGCTCCCACGCAACCAGTGACCCAAAAATAAACCCACGCGCTTCCATACCAGCGACGGCGGTGATTTCCCTACCCAAAAATGGCTGTAGCAACTGATGGACAGACAACCTTAACGCAGATGGGTCTTTTACCAGCGGGGTGATGTCTTTAAAGATAATCCCTGGTTTTGGGAAATCAGGGATGTCGCGGATCTTACTTCTTAGTCTGTCCATTAGTTAAAATTACAGATGTAGCTAATAAATTAAGCAACCTATCAAGAATTACCTATAAACCCCTGAATTTGTTTCAAAACCCCCTGTCCATCCAGCCCACAAAGGCTTAGCAGTTCCTCCCGTGTACCTTGTTCGATAAAGGCATCAGGTAGTCCGATGTTGAGGGTGTGCTTGAGTATTTTGTGCTTGTGCAGGAGGTTGTTGACGGCGCTACCGGCACCGCCTGAGATGACGTTTTCTTCGATAGTGACGATAATGTCGTGGTCTTTCGCCAGTTGCAGGATAAGTGCTTCATCTAATGGCTTGATAAAGCGCATGTTGATGACAGTGGCGTTGAGCTGTGTTCCGGCTTCGAGTGCAGGTGCTACCATGCTGCCCCAGGCAAGTATGGCGATCTTTTCGCCTTGTTGCCTGATTTCGCCTTTGCCGATGGGTAGGTTGGTGAGTTCTTGTTGTACGGTTGTGCCAGGACCTTTGCCGCGTGGGTAGCGCACGGATGCGGGACCTGGGTGGTTAAAGCCGGTGGTGAGCATCTTCCGGCATTCGTCCTCGTCAGCAGGCGCCATTATTAGCATATTAGGGATGCAAGCTAGATAGCTGTAATCAAAACTGCCAGCGTGGGTGGGGCCGTCGGGGCCGACCAGCCCTGCCCTATCTAAGGCGAATAGGACATCAAGGTTTTGGATGGCGACATCGTGGATAAGCTGGTCGTAGCCGCGTTGCAGGAAGGTGGAGTAGATGGCGACGACGGGTTTGGCACCTTGGCAGGCTTGGCCTGCTGCCAGGGTGACGGCGTGTTGTTCGGCTATCGCCACGTCGAAGTAGCGTTTGGGGTATTGTTCGGAGAATTTGACCAGCCCTGAGCCTTCGCGCATGGCGGGGGTGATGCCAAGCAACCGTTCGTCTTGCGCTGCCATGTCGCACAGCCAGTTGCCGAATACTTCGGTATAAGTCGGGTGCGGCGAAGGTTTGCCTTTGGGCAGGCGGTCTTGAGTGGGGTCGAAGGCGGGTACGCCATGATAAGCCAGGGGGTCGTTTTCGGCGGGGGCATAGCCTTTGCCTTTTTTGGTGACGATGTGCAGGAACCGTGGGCCATTAATGTGTTTCAGGCTTTCCAGGGTTTCCACCAGCATATCGACATCATGGCCATCAATGGGGCCTATGTAGTTAAAACCGAGTTCTTCAAATAAGGTGCCGGGGACGATCATGCCTTTCATGTGTTCTTCGGTACGCCGTGCCAGTTCCCAGACGGTGGGCATTTTGCTTAATACCTTTTTGCTTTCTTGGCGGACGGAGGAGTACAGCCTGCTCGATAATATTTTAGTTAAGTAGTTGTTCATCGCGCCGACGTTGGGGGAGATGGACATGTCGTTGTCGTTGAGGATGACCAAGAGGTTGGCATCTATTGCCCCAGCATGGTTCATGGCCTCAAACGCCATGCCGCCGGTGATGCTGCCGTCACCGATGATGGCGACGCTGTGTTTGTGTTCACCCTTGATCTGTGAGGCTATCGCCATACCCAACGCGGCACTGATGGAGGTGCTGGAGTGACCTACGCCAAACGCGTCGTATTCGCTCTCGGCACGATTAGGAAAGGCACAGACACCATCACGGGTACGGATGGTGGTCATTTTGTCTTTGCGCCCAGTCAATATCTTGTGCGGGTAGGCCTGGTGGCCGACATCCCAAACGAGTTGGTCGTTGGGGGTGTCGAACACGTAGTGCAGGGCGACGGTCAGCTCGACCGTGCCAAGGCCCGCCGAAAAGTGGCCGCCGGAGACGCTTACCGATTGCGTCAGGAATTCACGTAACTCTTTGGATAGGGCTTTTAGTTTGGTCTTTTTGAGTTTTTTTACGTCGGACGGATAGGTGATGGCATTTAATAGTGGAAAACTTTCAGAGCCATTCATGATGGTACCCATTTCTTGCAGAGGTATTGTCTTTAACGTCGGGATCTTTATTTTGGCAATCACTTCAGCGGCCACAACAGTATCCGTTTCTCTACGTTTAGGTGATTGTTTCATAAGATTTTCTCAAATAAGGTGAAAGCTCAATAAGCGACATCGACATTAACTCAAATCAATGGTCACGTTGAATAATATAAAGCGATAAGTCACGCAGTAAATCCGCTTCCGCACCGAACACGCTTAAACTGTCGATTGCTTTTTCATGCAGCTCTTGTGCTTTTTGCTTGGCTCCTACCATACCTAATAGGGCTGGGTAAGTCGGTTTATCATTTTCTTTATCTTTACCTTGAGTTTTACCCAAGGTCGCGGTGTCACTTTCTTCGTCCAAAATGTCATCTTTAACCTGGAAAGACAGACCGATACACTTAGCGTAATGATCCAATTTTGTTGCTGTGATCGGGTTAATATCGGCTTTTGCAAGCGTTGCCATCGTCACGCTTGCTCGAATCAATGCCCCCGTTTTATGGATGTGCATATTTTCCAGTTCAGGTAGATTTAACCGTGTGCCAACAGACTCCAAATCAATTGCCTGTCCACCAACCATCCCTTGAGAACCGCTGGCTTTGGCTAAGGTAGTAATCATTTTTAGACGATTTTCCGCAGAAGCTGAAATACTGACATCATGAGCCAAAATCTCAAAAGCCATTGCTTGCAAAGCATCGCCTGTCAAAATGGCAGTTGCTTCATCAAACGCGATGTGACAGGTCGGTTTACCTCGCCTGAGATCATCGTCATCCATTGCTGGAAGGTCATCGTGGATTAATGAATACACATGGATGAACTCAACAGCACAAGCGATGCCATCAACTGCATCAGGATTCATGCCTAACGTCTTACTGGTGCAGTATGTCAGCATAGGGCGCATACGCTTTCCGCCATCCAATACGCAATATCGCATGGCACGATGCAGTTTTTGCGGCAGTATGTTTTCGCTAGGAAGTCTTATTTCCAACGCTTGTTCAACCCGATGTTGGCAGAACGAGAGATATTCTTTTAACGCATTACTCATCAGCGAAGGACTCCAGTGCTTGGCTGCCGTTTTTGTCGATCAAAATCTGAACTTTTTGTTCAGCCTCTTGCAGGGCTTTTTGGCACGAACGAGTAAGGTTTACTCCGCGCTCAAAACACTGTAAGGAATCTTCCAAAGAAATGTCGCCACGTTCAAGCCGATTGACCAATTGTTCCAATTCGGCAAGTGTGTCCTCGAATGATGGCGAAGCTTTCTTTTTCGGCATGTTGTTGAAATGCAATAAAGCGACAGATTGTTAATTTTCTACAACATTATATATGAGGTTGCTTTCAAGTACCTAAGAAAAGCGTCTTTATTGTTAATGTGGCTTGTTGTTAACTAGGGCTTATTGACTTTGTGGAGGTTTCTTGACTTACAAAACACTTTCGATGTTGTTTATGACCGACTGAATCAATAACACTTTTTCGGCATGACTAAGTTGTTTAATGGCAAATTCCCGTTTGCTTGCTGTACTACGATTATCTGAATTTTCGGCATAAACCACTTTTACGGGCTGCCGACCACGGAAATATTTTGCACCTTTTGTTCCGCAATGCTGACTAAATCGTCTGGGGAGATTGTTGGTTATGCCTGTGTACAGCGAGTTATCGCTACACAGAATGATGTACACCGTCCAATTGCTAAAAGCTGATGTCAACGCTACGCTCACTAAAATTTCTGTTTAGCCATTACCCAACTACCCACCAAAAGTGGCTACGCTTGGAGTACTATTGCTTTTTATCCATTATCGGGGATTATATAGTAGCTGCGATCATCAGCATCCTTGAAAATAGTAGGCTTAAGCTGAATGAGGCACTTGTGTACTCAATACAAACTTGCTGTTTTTATTAGGTTGTAACCTTATTCGACCACACTATTTTGCTAACGACACAATTATCATTTCCGGTAGTTACATTGTTTTAGCGACACAGATACAGGGCTTATAAGGTTATAATGCAGAGCGACGCGCTACCGAATTACCAAAAACCACACTATAGGTACATAAAATGCACAAGTTATTATTAAGTCTGTGTTTGATTTTTCTAAGCATTACTGTAAATGCTGAAGTTATCGGGAAAGAAGGCATATCGCCTGCAATCATAGATCAAATTTATAAAAAACACGGCAACGCATTGGATTTTACAGTAGAGAAAAAAATTCATTTTTCTCAAGATTTGCTGAAAATCTCTTATAAGGAAGGCGAAGAAAGATTCGTCGATTACTTCAGACCTGATGGTCATTTCTTTGTTTCTGGGCTGCTTATCGCCGCCGACGATATGATGTTCTCTGACAGCAAAGATAAATTAAAAGCCGCTTTTAACGATTATAAAATAAAACAAGCCGTGCTAATCGTTAATCCTAACGGTGCTGGTGAAGAATACGATGTGGCTCTTGAAACTGCGGGTAAAGGCTGGAATGTACTGATCGATAAAAAGGGCAATGTAGAAAAAACTGAGCTCGATTAAAGCGTTAATTACAGCCTAAGCGGTGTCGCTTTCTGTCTCAATATCCAGGTTTCACTGTACTGTTGATAATCTAAGCGGCATCCGCTAGCTGTTATTAAGCTTATTCAATTTAACATCGTAGCAATCAGATACCGAGAACTGCTTGTTACAAATCAAGTAACTACCTAAAAAGTAAACATTCATGCTTTTTTGTGAATTAGCTTGGCGATAACCATTCAAACACACCCTAAAAAATCCAGGCGTTCATCATTTTTTGCTAAATTGCGAAAATTTCTAGGTACTTTACTCATTTCTTTCTTGGTGTTGTCTATCGGACTGTGTACGCTGCTACGCTGGTTACCGCCACCTACATCAGCTTTTATGCTGTATCGTCATTACGAAGATCTTATCGATAACGGCACTTACAAAGCCATTCGCTACCACTGGGTGAATGCACATAAAATTTCGCCAAATGCCGCTAGTGCCGTTATGGCATCGGAAGATCAGCGTTTTCCTGAGCATTCAGGCTTTGATTTGGACTCCATCCAGTCATCAATTGATGTGTACGTGGATGGCGGAAAATTAAGAGGTGCCAGCACTATATCCCAACAAGTCGCCAAGAATTTATTCTTAACGCCCTCCAAAAGCTTTGTACGCAAGGGTATAGAAGCCTGGTTTACCTTACTTATCGAAGCGTTGTGGAGTAAAGAACGCATACTGGAAGTCTACCTCAACATAGCCGAATTCGGCGATCATCTATTTGGTATAGAAGCAGCAAGTCAGCGTTATTTTGGCATTCCGGCAAGTAGCATCAGTCGCTCTCAGGCTGCACTTTTAGCGGCAACACTGCCAAATCCATTATTGTTACGAGCCGCAAAACCTTCTGCTTATCTTTTAAGACGACAGCACTGGATACTCCGGCAAATGTCGAACTTGGGTGAGCCAAAGTTTTAACCATTACCTAAAAATAGCCTTTGCAGGGGTTTCAGGGCAATAGTTTCAATACTTCCCTTGCTCTATGGTCAGCACCAGAAGGTAATTGATGAGTAGTCAGATTGATCCATGCCAGTATATCTTTCAGGGGAATAGGTGCTTGTAAGTCACGCAACAGCATGTGATAGCCTTGTTGATAAAATGCGACGGTTTTCCTGTCTCCGTTATTACTAAGAAAGCGTTGCAAAAAATCATAGGTCGGTTTTTTGGGAATAATCTCGTCATTCTCGCCATAGAGAATCAAGGAATTACCATTTAGCTGATGAGCGCCCTTAAACGCTGCGTCCATAAGATTAGTCAGTCCGTAGATGGTCTCTACCCTGGTTTTCTTGATTATCATAGGATCTCTACCCAACGCCCTGAGCATTTCGATATTGTCTGACGCTTGCACCCTCACACCATCGCCAGATAAGGCTAAGCGAGGGAAGGTGTGGGCTAAAGCCCATAATAAGCTGGTTTGATACCAAGGCATAGTTTGCCTCGCCCACAACGCAGGGGCAACAAGAATGGTTCCATCGACTTCAGGCATATTAGCTTCACCCATCGCGGCAATAATGACAGCACCACCCATGCTTTCGCCTAGTAAATATAGTGGCTGACGAGGGTAACGCTGTTTTATTAATCGGATTAATCCACGCAAATCATTGGTATATGCCGATATTCCCGCCCATGAACCACGTTTAGGTGCTGCCCCAAAACCGCGCTGATCATAAGCAAAACAGGCAATGCCTTGATTACTGAAATAAGCACCTGGACTATCGAAGAAATTACTGTAGTCGTTAAACCCATGCAACGCAATCAGCACTGCCTTGAGTTCTGTGTTGGGTAGCCACTGGCGTAGCGGCAGACTCGCGCCATCCTCAGTGCTATACAGATTATCGCTAAGATGCACGGTATTTTTGTTTATGCCAGGTGGCTCAATCATGGGCATGCAAGCAGTGAGGATGCAGAACAACAGGAGGAAAAAGAGCTTTTTGTACAAGGCTTTCATTTCAAGACATTGAACATAAATCAGGTAATCCGCGTTATTTACAATGACCTGATAAATCGCAGATTTACGCCAAAATCAATCACTATTGCCGTAAATACCACGCAAAGTCGGGTAAATTCTCAATGAGTTCTTTTGCTTCTTTTGCTGGCATAGGTCTGCTTAATAAGTGTCCTTGAATCACATCACATCCACTTGCTTTAAGAAATTCCAGTTGTTGTTCCGTTTCGACTTCCTTCGCAATTACCGTCTTACCCAGATCATGCAACATGGCAATACTAAAAGTAACAATTTCAGCATCCTCGGTATTATTAGGGAGGGCGCGGATGAAAGCCGGATCAAACTCTATGATTTGTGCAGGTATGGCCTTTAACAGGCTAAGTACAGAACTGTCAGAACCGAAATTATCTATAGCTACCCCCAGCCCTGCCGCTACTAACTGCTTAATTATTGGAATAACCAAATCCGGATTTTTAGCGATCTCACTTTCTGCTATCGAAAGCACTAGCCATTCAGGGTTAGCACCTGCTTCATTGATAATGGCAATAATTTTGCTGACCTCAACTGCCTGTTTCGTTGACAGCTCACCTAGGTTAACAATCATTTGTTTGGGGCGTATCCCTTGCTTTTCCCAAGCCACCGCTTGAAAACTAACTTGTTGGATAATCCAATACGTCAATACATCAAGTAAGCCAATATCTTCTATCAGATATAAAAAATTAATTGGTAACAACTGGTTCAATTGTGGATGTTGCCATCGAATCAATGCCTCGAAGCCTGCAATATTGTAATCGCTTAAGTCGTGACGGCTTTGATAGTAAATCGAAAATTGGCTATGTCGGTTCAAGACCTTGATATTATGGGGACTCGTCGCTCGTAACGAAACTTTGCATTCATCAAGTACTGCAACTAGATCTTGCTGTAACTGTAAGCTTTCCTCCTCTTTTAGCTGGTCTTCCGTAGCAACAGCTATTTCGTTTGTAGGTATATCAGCAGTAAACAACTGTTGCGCTTCATTGAATAAAGCCGCAGGATCATTATGTTCACCAGGGTACACGGCACTACCTAAATTCGCATCAAGCACCATAGACCGCATCCCCACAAGGTAGGGAACTTGTAGAATTTTTCTGATTTTTTCAATAATCAGCATAATCATATTGGCATCGGTTTCAGGTAATACCAGCGCAAACCGTTCAGCGTCAATCTGAACCACAATATCGGTTTCGCGCAAAGTGGCGTACAACCGTTTGCTGGCCTCATTGAGTATGTCATCTTGAGGCAAACTGATCGAACTGCCATCTAGCAATCTTAGTCGCGCGATTTCTAAGTAAATCAGGGCAAAAGATCTATGATTTTTGTTCGCTGTTTTAATGGCTAGTTTAAGGTGTTCCAGTAATGACTGAGGAGGAGGGCTTTGGGTTTCGAGCGTTTCCGGATCGACCACCTTGTCAAAAAGCCTTTGCTCAGTAATATCGTGCATGACACCTTCAACACCAGTGCAATGTCCTTGCCCATCGTACACGGGCGTATCCGTGACTTCTAACCAGTGTGTGCCCTGCCCTGCATCATAAATTTCTATCTCATAGGGTTTATTAGGCTGACCTTGTATACAGGCATCAATATAATCATCTATGTGGCGATTGACGGGATTATCGGTCAAATAACGCCGGTAATTTGCCATAAAATCGACCTCGGAATAGCCCAGCAAGCTAGTGACAGAGGGGCTGACATAGCTGAACTTCCCTTCACTATCGTGTTGATAGTAAATGTATTCGTTGCTTGATTGTTCTGGTAGCTCTGGTACTTGCACTTCGGATTTAAAATCATCTTTGAACTCTTCGAGATTTATTTCGATAGGCGGTGCTATCGTCAAATGCATAACATCATTATGCGTCGATTGCAAATTTCTGACCGAATTCATCATTTCATTCTTCGCTTTCAAATGCAGCATTTTTTGTTTTCGTATGAAGAACAACCATATTAAGAAAAGTGCTAATACTAGCAGGGAAATGACCAGCATTTTGCCGATTTCCAGGGTTTCTGCCGTGGGTTCAGCCAGCGCTTTTGGAAGACTGAAAGTCGCGGGTTGTTGCTCAATTTCAACAACAGGAGGCTTGGTTACTGGTGTAGCAACAGGCTCGATGGGTGGTGTTTCCGGTTGCGTTTGTACTTGTGCTGGTTTAGGTACTTCTTCAGTTGAAGGTATTCCGCCCCCGACAACCCACTTGGCAAATACTTTTTGAACCTCATCTTCAGTGAGAGAATCCAGACCTTTCTGTAAAATCCCAACCAATAACGGCCAATCCTTACGTACAGCAATGCTTTCATTCGCACTGTTACGGTCATAAAATGCGGCGATTCTCAGATTATTGAGTTGATGCTTGGCTTGCAGATAATTCGCCGTACCCAAAAAAATGACAGTGGCATCAACCTGCCCCTTATCCACTTCTGTTAGGCTATCCAACATGGTTTTGACTTTAACGCGTTTGGCAGTGGGGAATTCGTTAGTGATTTGTTCCCCATATTGATAGCCCTTGACCACCGCAATTTTTTTATCGCTAAGATCGTTGCGATTATTGATTGTGTTACTGCCTTGCTTGGTCACGATGACTAAGGATTTAGTCAGGTAGGGTTGAGTAAAACTGAACCATTCGGCTCGATCAGGTCGGTTAACCATCGTGGCAACCATGTCCGCTTTTCGTCTAGCCGCCGCTTTGTACAAACTGCTCCAATTAGAATCGGGGTAGATCGTAAAATTAATGCCCAGCCGTTCGCTCAAAATCGCCATTATTTCAACGGCAATTCCGTCGATTTTACCTTGGTCATTCACAAAGCTATAAGGTGGTAAGCTACCATCATAGGCAACACGTATGGTTTTATGCTCGGTTAACCATTTTTTTTCATTCGATGTTAATTGCAAAATTGATTCGGAAGCATGATTCTGCACAGGAAGTACTTCTTTAAATTCATTTGCATGAACGGCGGATTGTGAAAGAATCACCAGTAGGATTGCAATTAAATAAGACATTACTTTAACGAAAGGCTGAAGGAAATGGGTTATTTTAACAATTAATCAACGTGGACATTGTAAACCAGTTAGCAAAAAAGAAAGTCTGTTTAATGATGTTAGTCATGCGTATTGTGAGAAAAAACAGCCTTAAGGGTTTTACTAATCTATTACAAAACTGATCATCCGATATTGTTCTCAAACTAGCCTCACCATATAGGATAAAATTAACCCATCTCGTCTGCTTACCCATAAGAAAACCCTGAAATAAAGATCTGATCACAAAACATAAGGTGCATACAGTTATGAAAATTCACTATTTTTTGAGTAGTTTAGCCTTATTATGGTGCATTTCCAGCAGTGCGGCGGATCTTAACCGTGCTTCTGTTGAAGCTATTCTTGCTAGGGCTAGCAGCAACCAGGTTGCCGACCTGCGTCGCAAAGATTTAACCGATCTGGATTTGTCAGGACTCGACTTTACCCACGCTGATTTATGGGGTTCTGATCTGCGTAGGTCAAACTTGAGCAAAAGCAATTTATCCGGCTTGGTGCTTGATTTGACGGTGATGACCAAAATCAACCTGTCCGGCGCAAACTTGTCCAACACCAGCATTTTTGGGGTTAGCATGATCGGCGCGAACCTCAGCAACGCTAATCTTAGCCACAGCCGTTTTATTGCCAACCTGGATCGCTCCAACCTGAGTCATGCCAATCTTAGCGATGCGAATTGGGGTGTCGATATGAAAAACCAACCGATGGGCTTGATGCGGGTTAGCCTAAATAATGTCGATTTGAGCGGTGCAAATTTAACCAATGCCAATCTGAATCGGGCATTGCTACGCCATGCCAATCTGAACAACAGCATATTACGCAATACCATTCTATTTAGTGCCGATCTCTCAGGATCCGATTTTTCAAATGCAGACTTATCGGGTGCAGATTTATCTGGCTGCAATCTGACCGATGTCGATTTTACGGGCAGCAATTTGGCAGGAACACGGTTTTCCGGCGTTAAAGATAAATCCCTGCTGAAAGGCTTGGATGCCAGCAAAAATCTGGATTCTGCGATTTTTGATTGATTTATACAACTGGAAAATAGCAGAACCAATATTCCTCATTCTGAAAAAAACTTGCTCACGTTAAGCAAGGTCTTATAAATCCCCCATCCTAACGGCAACAAAACAGCAAGCCACGCCAATAACACCCAGATAAACCCTGTTGCTTTTTCGGCACTGATTTCATTTTCTGTATTGCTGAGATGCACTGTTTCATGCGCGAGCCGTTTTTCTTCCGCCAATTCACTTTCGGTCATAAACCATTTATCTGCCACAGGTCGAATCAGTAGATTGCACAGCAAACCAATTATCAACATTCCAGCCAGGATCAACATGGTTTGGTTATACACCTGCTCACGCGGGATACCTAGAGCAAGTTGGTATTCGCGCATGTAATTGACGATAACTGGCCCTAGAATTCCTGCCGTTGCCCAAGCAGTCAATAAACGCCCGTGAATTGCACCGACCATTTGCGTACCAAACAAGTCCGCCAGATAAGCCGGTACGGTGGAAAAACCGCCGCCGTACATACTCAAGATGATGCAGAATGCGCCGACAAACAGCAGAATATTTCCGGTTTCAGCACTTTCAGGAATGCTGAGGTACAACAAGCTACCTAGCAAAAAGAACACCAAGTAGGTGGTTTTGCGACCTAATTTATCTGAAAGACTTGCCCAGAAAAATCGTCCACCGATATTGAATAAGCTCAATAACGCCGTAAATCCGGCGGCAACCGCAGCAATCGCTGCCAATTGGTCTTTATCCAAGGCCGCATAAAGCTTATTAACACCGATCAGTTGACCGCCAAATACCTCCTGTAACATGGGCGACGACATGCCGATGATGCCGATACCTGCACTCACGTTCATGCACAACACGCCCCATAACAGCCAAAATTGCTTAATCTTGAATACTTTTTTTACGTGTACGTGCCTTTGGGTAATCATCTTGTTGGTTTTTGTGGATTCTGGCGGCTGCCAATTAGCGGGTTTCCAATCGGATGCAGGTACGCGATAACCTAATGCTCCTGCCATCATAAACACAAAATAAACCGATGCCATCACAATAAGCGTGGGCATAACGCCGACATCCGACTCAGTCGCAAAATGCTTAATCAGTTCTGCTGCCAAGGGCGAGCCTATCATCGCACCACCGCCAAAACCCATGATCGCCATGCCCGTCGCCATGCCTCGGCGGTCTGGAAACCATTTGATTAAAGTAGATACAGGCGAAATATAACCCAAACCCAAACCGATGCCGCCAATAACGCCAGAACCCAATAACATCATCCAAAACTGGTGGTAATAAATGCCCATTGCAGAAAATAACATACCACCGCACCAGCAAAAAGTGCTGACAACCGCCGCTTTACGTGGGCCGACATGTTCCAGCCAGCCACCCCATAATGCAGCCGACGAACCCAGAAAGACAAAGAACAGCGTATACATCCAGCCCAAGGTAGAAATTTTCCAATCGCAATGGGTGACGGTCAATTCCTGCAAGAAGCCAATTTCAGAACCACAAACGATTGATTCTTTGATACCTATCGCTTTTGATAACGGCAGCCAGAATACCGAAAAGCCATACGCCATACCGATGCACAGATGAATGGCGAGTGCGGCGGGTGGCACGAGCCAACGATTGAAACCGGACCCTGCGATGATGCGTTCTTTGGACAAAAATCCTGGGCTTGCGTTGGTCATTGTGAGTTGTCGATGTTGTTTCATGTCACCACATGAAAGGTAGGTAAATTTAAGCACTCAAGCCCTACATTCATTAGGGCTTTAGTGAGGAATCATACGAATCGGAGCTTGGCCGGGCTGCGGATACATGGGTGCAGGTGCTTGTCCTGCTGGTGGTCTCGTTGTTACAGGTGCTTGACCGGCTGGGGTATCAGTCCACGGAGCATTACGCTGTGGGTGTGGCATATTTGGATTCCATGTACCCGGCGGATAATACTGATTGTTCCAATATCGCCCATTATAACCATAGGGTTGATTGTAAATCCCGCTGCCTTGATTTTGACGCTGTTGTTCTGAATTCGCTTGTTGCTCTTGTGCGATTACACTACGTCTTTGCAATTCGAGGCTTTCTTGTCTTTCTAACGCTGCTTGCCGTTGTTTCACGACTTCCTGCTTTACGGTATCATCAATAGCTTGCTGCTGCTTCCAGGCTTCTAATTTTGCTCTTGCAAGCTCTGCTTGTTCGGGTGTTATTTCTTTCACTTTGATGACACCTTGCGTTGTCGCACCTGATGCACAAGGCTGGGATTGGTAGACAATTTTTCCGACCACATTCTTGCATTTAAAGACTTCGGCATTGGCTGATAAAGACAACACCGACAATGCTATTAAAATATAATTCGGGTATTTCATGATTGAATTCCTCATCTTTTCATAGCGAAAGATAGACAAAATATTTTCGGTTATTTCGCCTCAGCCTGTTGTTTGCTAGCCATCAACATCCGCGCCAAGCGCCGCAAACCATCCGACGACATTTCCAGCCCAAAGGGTGCGCCGATGTTTTCCAGCTCGTACATCACATCAGTGGCGGCAATAAACGTCAGATAACGCAACGCTTCGACTTCCGGCAGTTGTTTTGCCAAAGTACGCAGGTGCGGCGACAGTTTTTGCCAAGTTTGGGTAAAAAATACCCGTACAGGATCGCCGCTTTCTGGGCTTTGCGCCTTCAATCCGGCTTGAAATGCACTGCGTGATTCCAACAAGATTTCCGTCAAGGTATCACGCAGTTCTGGCGATTGCGTTTCACTTGATGCTTGGTTGATGGCTTTGCTTAAAAAACCATCCCATTCCTGCCAGCTTGCTTGCCACTGTTTCTGTTCAGCTTCAGTAAAAGGTGCTTCGGGTTTTGGCGCGACTTTCTTTAAGGGCGCATCAAAAGCCAGATTAACTTTGATGCCGTCATCATTGGCTTCTGCGCCACCAAATTTTAAGGTGGACAGTATTTGTTTGATTTCACCCGCATTTTCCTTGGGCAGAAAGCCCGTCAAAGTGCGCTCTATATCACCACGGGATTCATTCAAATCGACTTTAACTTGCGCCAATTTGGGTTCGGCGACTTTTCTTATCAAGTCTTGCAATTGACCGATTTCCAATTGGCGGCCTTGCTTATCATACGCATTGGCTTTCGTGACGGGTAAGCTCAGGACGGACTGATCTGCACTGATTGTGGGCTTTTGAAGGGTTTCCAGCGCACCATCCCAGGCAATAAAAGGAATACATTGTCCACTAAAAGCCTTACCAAATTGTGCTTGCACGTCATTCAGCAGCTTGAATTGCCCGTTTTCACCGGAAATTCTGGGGTTATACAGCCTGAGAAAACTGCATTTGTGCTTGTCATTCCAAACGTCCGCCGCACCGTTCTCGCCTTTAAATAGCTGGCTGACCACCGCTTTCTTGATTAAGCCGTAATCCAGTTGGATAGGAATGTTATAAGGGTCAGCCACCCCTGTTTTTGCAAAGGCTATAAAAACGCTTATCGCCAATAACTTAAAAAAATTAACCATGTTGTTGCTCCTCAATTTGATACCTAATCAATGCTTAGTTTTGGCATTTGGTTTTTGTATATCCTTTTCATCTTTCTTATATTTATTCTCTGTCGTTTCAGTTATTACGTCCGAAGCTGTAGGTTGGTCTGGCAAGGCGACATTATTCAAGTCCTTAGCGACCGGATGTTTAATTCGCGTAAATTGCTGTCCAATAAACAAATCGTTGCTCACCGTAATCACATCATCCAGCCAACTCGTAGACTTTTGACAAGATTCCGTAAAGGGCGGTTCTTTGCAGACATCAATTTTGCCATTTTTCAGCACATTAAAATGCAAGCCGGGCAAAGGCCGGATACGCATATCCGGCAAGGGATGGGCGTAATTGAGAATGGTGGGTTCCTCGTGGTTCAATAAATCCAGCAGCAATTTCGGCACTTGATAAAGTGGAAGGCTGCCAAATTTCACCGGCCCGTTTTTGCCGTCGATAATAATCATGGGTGTGGTCACGTAAAACTTGAGCATCTCCGGGGTAAATTCGGTGTTATGTGCGGCAAGCACACCGGAATCGACATAACCGGCGTAATTGCCGCCCATAAATGGCAAATGATCGCCGAATGCCACGATAATACCGTCTGGGTCTTTCTTACGCATTTCATTGATAAAACCCATTAATTCCAGTGACTTATAATAGGCAATATTGGCGTAAGTAGAGACCTCCTCCACTTTAGAACGCGAAGTGATTTTGCTCGGTCTTGACGCGCTCAGCGGGTAATTCCAATGACCGAAGATGGTGACGATGTAATCCAGAACGGGTTCTTTCTTTTCCAACGACGGGGTGATTTTTTCTATTACCTGACGATATAAAGTGGCATCGGACATGAATTCCTTGTTCATATCGTCTTGCACAAAATCTTTAATTGACCAGTAAGTTTGAAAGCCAATATAGCGATAGGCGTTAACCCGATTCCAAAATACCGGCACATTGGGATGCGAAACAACCGTGCGATAGCCCTTATCAGCCAGAATATGCGGCAAACAGGGCGTGGAATTTAACAACTGGCGTTCAAATTTGACGCTGTTTCTGACCACCGGAAACCCGCACAATATCTCAAATTCGGAGTTTGCCGTATATCCACCAAATACAGGCGGCATGGCAGTTGAATAATCCACGCTTTTCCATAATTTACGGAATTCTGGCGCTAAGGGGTTTTTATTGTAGCCAGCTTTTTTCAGGCGATTTGGATCCCAGAACGATTCCAATAATATGATATGGATATTACGCGGCGTGAAGGCTTTATCTCCTACCTTCGGTTGTGCAGGCTGAGTGGCGATTAAACGCTCTGCCGATTGCTGGGCATTATCGACATCCGGTGGGGCTTCCGCCATCAAAAAATGACGCGAACCCTCTTGTAAGCTATACAGCATCCCGCCATGCCATAAATAATTTGAGCGTTGATCCCAAACTGAACTGCCGGTGTACTTGTCCAGCGGTTCAACCAGCATTGCCGGTTTGTACACGACCGTTAAGCCCAACATAATCGCCGCCAGCATCGCCAAATACGCACTCCAGTGCCGCATCGTGAAATTGAACAGCAAAAGACTTGCGATACCCGCAACCGTTAAGGCCGCCGCAAAAAATTGCCAGCCTTCCAAGATTAACAACATCGAACGCAGGGCAAACACATCGTCTGGCATGATGGGGCCACCAAAAAACGAAATTTTGATGGCATTGCCGATGTACAACACCCCCATAATCAGCGCTTGTAGCACCAAAAATATTGATACCCGCCTTGATAACGCAAACAATACATAAGCGACCGCTAAATTAACAATAAAATCCAGCACAATATTGCTTATAAAACCAATCGTTATAGCCTGGGCTTTTATCATCACATCAAATTTCAACGCGCCTATCAAATTGAACACCAGATAAAACAGCGCGGTAGAAATCAGGGGTATCAGTTTTGTAGGCATGGTTTTGAAAGTCATGATTTTGGATTAAGGCTACACCGACCAAGATGAATGTGAAGTGAACGAAAACCACATATTAGCATAATCCCGTGTTTCGCTTAATTATCGCAAGTTGTACGCGCTGGACAGCCGAATGTATTTGTGAACTTGACATATCCACCTCACAAAATTCATAAATACCGCCATGAATAAAGATCATTTAACAGTGCTGATTCGATGGGGTAAAGTTTTCAATGAATCGTTTTAACGGGGAGTCATTTATGAAAGTCCTGGCAAAATTTACAGCCGTTTTTTTGCTGTTTTCAGTGAATATTACGGCGTATGCAGAAGTAAACTTCGACATCGTAGCCAATCTCGATAATGGACCTGGAAATGTTACCGTTACCGATAACGGGCGGATCATCATGAGTTTGCACCAGTTTTACCAACCGAAATACACCGTGGTTGAGTATAAGGATAAGGTGTTGGTGCCGTTTCCGAATAAGGAATTAGCGGATGTGGACTCCAAAGCGGCTTTGAAACTCGATTCTGTGCTGGGCATAAGGTCTGCCAATGGCATCGTCTGGATGCTGGATAACGGGATGCGTAGCGGGGTAATGCCAAAGCTGGTGGGATGGGATACCAAGGCGAATAAGCTGCATCAGGTCATATTGTTGCCTACACCTATTGCGCCCAAGGATGCGTTTGTCAATGATTTTGCGGTCGATACCCGCCACAACTATATTTTCATCAGCGATCCGGCAGGTGGCACAAATGCAGCTTTGATTGTCGTTAATCTCGCTACAGGAAAGGCGCGACGTATTCTGGAAGGACATGCCAGTGTTATACCTGAAAATGTCGATTTGGTGATTGATAAGGTTCCAGTTCAGGTTAAAGATAAATCTGGGAAACTGATTCGCCCACATATAGGGGTCAACCCGATTACCGAAGACTTGAATAATGAATGGGTTTACTTCGGCCCTATGCACGGACTCAGCCTTTACCGGATAAAAGCGGACGATCTGACAGACGAAAAACTGAATGCCAAGGCTTTGGCAAGCCGTGTTGAACGCTACAGTGATAAGCCGATTTCAGATGGCATAACTATCGACAAGGATAACAATATCTATCTGGGCGAATTGGCAGAAAACGCGATTGGCGTTATTTCAGCAGATAGAAAATATAAGCGATTAGTGCAAAGCACTGATTTGTCTTGGGTGGATTCATTTTGTTTTGGTGCTGCTGGACAGTTGTATGCTGTGGTCAACCGGCTGCACCAGTCAGCTACGCTGAATGGTGGGGTGTTGAAAGCAAAGCCGCCGTTTTATTTGATACAGGTAAAAGCCTTGGCGGCGGGGTTGACTGGGCGTTAACAAACCTTATAGATTCGGCCTTGCCAAGTCTTAACTCCCGTTCGCCTTGTACCCAAAGGGCATAAAAGCCAGTCGAAAGGCGTATGTGCTTCGACAAGCTCAGTACGAACGGTTTAAACATTAAAAGGTCGAATCAATAAATGCCATCAATATCTTGCCCTATCGCCACAATTTTATCTCGTAGCCACTGATGGGCGGGGTCTTTGTCATGTAAAGGATGCCAGATCATGACCAAATCGTAAGCCGGAAGTTGGATAGGTACGGGAAATATTTCCAGCGGCACGAATTTCGTAAACCGTTTAGCCAGTTTATATGGCAAGGACAAAACCATATCCGTTTGGGCGACGATCAACGGTGCGGACAGGAAGTTGGGGACGATCAGCTTGATCCGCCGCTCCAGCCCCATCTCCTGCAAGTGTTGGTCGATGATCCCCGCCGGAGTGCCTTTCCAGGAGATCAGCATGTGCGGGACGGCGATGTAGTCTTCCAGTGAGGGTGCGGTGCGAATGAGGGGATGATTTTGCCTGACGACACACACCATTTCGTCATCAAATAAGGTTTGGCAGCGCAAATGGGTGGGAGGATTCAAAACCGACCCGAAACCCAATACGACATCAAGGCTACCGTTTTCCAATTGCGTGACCGGAAATGCGGCTTCGGTGCGCTTGACATGAAGATCAATGCTGGGCGCGATCTGGTCGATAGCCCCCGTCAATGCGGGTATTAGCAAGAATTCCAGATAATCAGTGGCAGCTAAGACAAAACGCCGCTGGCTGGTGCTGGCTTCAAATTCCAAAGGCGGCTGAATGAGTTGCTCCATCTCTGTCAATAATGCCCTGACTGGCTCAATCAAAGCCAGCGCCCGTTCTGTCGGCTTCATGCCAGTCGGGGTTTTCACCAGCAACGGATCATCCAGTTGTTGCCGCAACCGATGCAGGATATGGCTCATCGCCGATTGCGTGACGAACATCTGTTCCGCAGCGCGGGTCACGTTCAATTCCCGCATCAGCACGTCAAATGCCACCAGCAGGTTCAAATCGAAGGTTCTTAGATTGGACATCAGAGAATTGCTTAATTTTAGTTAGAAGTAAGCGATTTTACGGAAAGCAAACTGGGTTCGACTTGGCTAAGAACCTACCAAACACCACATAATCCTAATCAATCTTTTCTGCATCTATCCGAATTTCAATTAGTTTTTTTGGCAATGGGTGCAAATCACCAGCCAGCATTTTGTTCAATTTTTGTTTCCCAACTTTGCCATTCAGTACAGCAAGAGCGACGATGAGAGGATTATTGCTACTAAGGGATTCATTTAGGTTCGAATGAATATAATTCCAACACGCCTCATGAAAATCAAATCTTGAGAATTCACCACGTTCAACAAGATTGCCTGGTGTTCGATCTTCGTCTTTGACTGCGGGGTGAGTGAGGCAATTCGTATTTGTTGCTTCATGATAATAACAACGATATATAAGACGCGAAAGCATCGTTGAGAGATCGACCAACTCTTTACCATTTACCGTAATCCATGCTCTTCCGCATGAACATTGATAGCGTGTACTAAATACATGGATTCGACCTCGAACACTTTCCGCGAAAGTGTCCTCAACAGTTTTTTTGAGTTTGCTCCACCGCATATTTTTTATCCTAACACTAAAGTAACTAGCTATGGCTTTATTGACTATGAATTGCGTCAATGGCTACATGAAACTTATACATTTAACAAAACCTCTATTTCGACCTATTGTATCGCTCAAGCGTGTCATAGACACTCACTATTCTGGATAAGAATACCCCACTTATTCAATGTTATCTTTGGGAGAAACAATATGTCAGCAAATCTTTCAACTCAAACGTTTAAACCTTATACCGGAGAAAAAGCCCGGATCAGCCGCGCTTATGATTATCTTATCCTGGTATTGGCGCTATTCCTGTTTATCGGTTCCTTCCATCTGCATTTTGCCCTTACGGTCGGCGATTGGGATTTCTGGGTGGACTGGAAGGACAGGCAATGGTGGCCGTTGGTTACGCCGTTGATGGGTATTACGTTTCCGGCGGCAGTGCAGGCCGTCTTATGGGGGAAATTTCGTCTGCCACTGGGTGCTACCTTGTGTGTCGCCGCCTTGTCGATAGGCACTTGGATAGCCCGAATCTTCGCTTATCACTATTGGAATTATTTTCCCATCAATATGGTGCTGCCTTCTACCATGCTGCCGAGTGCGCTAGTCCTGGATGCTATCCTGATGTTAAGCAACAGCTTGACGATTACCGCAATATTCGGGGGTTCCATGTTTGCACTGCTGTTCTACCCTGCTAACTGGCCGATCTTCGCCATGTTTCATGTGCCTGTCGAAGCTGGCAATGGTCAGTTGACTTTGGCGGACTTGTTCGGCTTCCAATACATTCGTACTGGGATGCCAGAATATCTAAGGATTATCGAGCGCGGGACATTACGGACTTACGGCCAAATTGCAACGCCATTATCGGCATTCTGCTCCGCCTTGTTATGCACGCTGATGTATACCTTGTGGTGGTATATCGGCAAGTGGTTTGCAACAACACGTTACCTTAGCAACATTTAAAGGAGGGCTGAATTATGAAAACATTAATAAAGGGATCTCATTACAAGTTGAATCCGTCCATGGTTCGACTAGCTCACCATTTATGCCCCAGAGGGTACGAACGGATTCAACTAGGCTCTCCTGAGAACGGTCAAAAGGATTATTACGGAAGGAATAATATTACTACCGTTCGTCCTGAGCCTGTCGAAGGACATCACCAGACTCCCCTAAAGTGCATAATACTTCTAGGCTTAATCTTCTCGGTGTACATGCTTACAATGCAACCCGTAATGGCACATGGGGAAAAAGCCTTGGAGCCATTCATCCGAATGCGTACGATCCAATGGTACGACGTGCAATGGTCAAAGCAAAAATTTAATGTCAACGAAGAAATCAACGTCAGCGGAAAATTTCATGTGGCTGAAGATTGGCCTGCCAGCGTACCCAAACCTGAAGCGGCGTTTTTGAATATATCCACACCTGGCCCAGTCCTGATTCGAACTGAACGCTATTTGAACGATAAACCCTACATGAATTCGGTGGCGTTGCAACCAGGCGGCGATTACAACTTCAAGGTCGTACTGAAAGGACGCCTGCCGGGTCATTACCACATCCACCCCTTCTTTAACCTGAAAGATACGGGTCAAGTGATGGGGCCTGGTGTATGGCTGGATATTGCCGGAGATGCAGCGGATTTTACCAATGACATCCAAACCATCAACGGCGAGATGGTCAATATGGAAACTTATGGCCTAGGCAACGGCATATTTTGGCACAGTTTCTGGGCTGTACTAGCAACGGCTTGGCTGCTCTGGTGGGTACGTCGGCCTTTATTTATTGCCCGTTATCGAATGCTGCAAGCAGGAATGGAAGATGAGCTGATTACCCCATTCGACAGAAAAATCGGTAAAGCTATGCTGATCGGTGTGCCTTTACTGGTGTTTGCAGCTTATTCAATGACAGCCAGCAAATATCCGAAAGCGATTCCTTTGCAGGCTTCGCTAGACCAAATTCTGCCGCTCCCTGCCCAGGTAAATGCCGGAGTAGTTAATGTCGAAACAGTAAAGGCCGAATACCGTGTACCGGAGCGAACCATGACTTTTACCCTAAAAATCAAGAATGGCAGTGACAAGCCGATACAAATAGGCGAGTTTGCTACCGGAAATGTACGTTTTTTCAACAAGGATGTGCCAAAACCGGAGCTAGGCAGTTCAGAAAGCATGACCTCTTCTGAAGGTTTAAGCGTGGACAATGCCGCCCCTATCCAACCTGGCGAACAGCGCACTATGACGATTGCCGCCAAAGATGCGTTATGGGAATCCGAACGACTGGACGGGCTGATTAACGATGCCGACAGCCGAATTGGTGGCTTGCTGTTTTTCTACGACGGTACAGGTGAGCGTTATATCTCAAGCCTGACTGCCGCAGTGATCCCCAAATTCAATTAGCTCACAATCTCAAGAGGATAATATCATGGCTACAACACGCGAACACACGGCAGTATTAGTAGAAGACAAGAAAATGCCGCCCTGGTATTTGAAAGATTTACCCCGGTATTTGGCAGGCTTCGCGGTTCTAACCGTCATCTATATGGGACTACGTATCTACCAAGGCGCATTTGCCGTTTCAACAGGCCTGGATTCCACCGAACCGGTATTTGAAATCTACTGGATGCGGCTGTTTTACATTGAATTAGTGCTTGATGTACTCATCGCAAGTGGATTTTGGGGATATTTATGGTTTTCCAGGGATAAGAATCTGGACACGCTTGAACCGAAGGAGGAAATCCGCCGATATTTTACCCTGACCATGTGGATCAGCATCTACACCTTTGCCGTCTATTGGGCGGGCAGTTATTTCGCCGAGCAGGACAATTCCTGGCATCAGGTCGCCATCCGCGATACGCCGTTCACCGCCAATCACATCATCGAGTTTTATTTCAATTTTCCGCTCTATATTATATTAGGCGGTTGCGCCTGGTTATATGCCAGGACAAGGCTACCGCTGTATGCCAAGGGTATTTCACTGCCATTAACACTGGCAGTATTCGGGCCATTCATGATCCTGGTCAGTGTCGGCTTCAATGAATGGGGGCATACGTTCTGGTTTAGGGAAGAATTTTTTGCCGCGCCGATCCATTGGGGATTTGTGATTGGGGTTTGGTTTGCGTTGGGGGTCGGCGGCATTCTATTGCAGGGTACAACTCGTATGATAGAATTGCTGGATGAGATTGAAGACGCACCGTAAGATTGGTGTTGCTTTTATCATTCCGAATCAAAGGAAACTGCCCGATGTTAGGCAAGTGGTCTATTTCGATGCTGGGACAAAAAAGGAATGCACTTTCATCACCAACCATTTCAAGCTGTCGGCGCAGACTGTCGCAGACATCTACAAGCAACGTTGGCAACGACGAGTTGTTCTTCAAATGGATCAAGCAAAACCTCAAGATCAAATCGTTAACTAGGAATCAGCCAAAATGCGGTGATTTATGCCCTTTGGGTATGACCCAAATTTGGGTTTTGCCGTGTGCGTCTATTTACTGCTAGCCTACCTCAAATTTTGCAATCAAGTCGAAGCTTCGTTGCAACAAATCATCCGCTTGTTGGCACTTAACCTGTTTGCCAAACGAGACTTGATTAAACTCATTAAAGCCGAACCGCCACCCGATCAACCGCAATTTGTGCAGCATGACCAAATTTTTAAGATCCCAAATAGCTAATGCAGGATATGGCAAACTCCGGTGGAATATGGGCGTACTTTAGTTGGCGCAGGGGTGTGTGGGACGGTAGGCAGGTGCAATCCATGCGCCGTACGCGGTTTCATGGCTATGTGGCACAAGGGATTTATCCAGAGAACTGGGGCAATGAAATCGAATTGCCGGACATTACGGCAGGGGAATAACGCGAACGATGCCGTTCGTACCTCACCGCATCCACCGGAAATCAACCAATGGCGACGGCTTTGATGCCTTTGTGGACGTTAGAAGTATCATGCCAATGAAATTGGCTTAATCCAGAGCGATTATTAATCTTTTTTATGACGTTTGTAATAAGGCGGTCTTAAAAGTTACACTAGCGAACCTTTGAAAGATTTGAAAACCTTATCATCCTCAAAACAACCCGCTTTCTCTACAAATCAAAATCTTAAACCACGGGGTTTCGTGATGACTATGGCTAGCCAGTTTAGCTTAAGACTTCTCATAAATCGCATCACATTATTGATTTGCAAACAAACATCTAAATATCATTACACCAGTGCAAATAAAATCCCCCCAATTCCACGTTGGCATAGACCTAGGCACAACGCATACCGTTGTTGCATACGCCAAAAACGACCAAAAGCATGATATTCAGCTATTCCAGATTAAGCAATTGATTGCACCTGGGCAAGTTGCCGCCAAGCCTTTATTGCCGTCCGTTAGGTATCATCCGGCTGAAAATGAACTGTCGAAAGACGACCTGCCGTTTTCCCAGCACGGCACAAACGCCGTTATTGGTGAAGCCGCTCGGTTATTGGGTGCAAAGTCTAAAGGCCGATTGGTGACCAGTGCCAAAAGCTGGTTGTCGCATACTACCGTTGACCAAAATGCGGACATCTTACCTTGGGGCAGTGAGGAAGGTGTTGAGAAGGTCTCCCCAGTCGATGCCAGTGCCAGCTATCTCAGGCACATCCGCACGGTTTGGGGGCATCAAAACCCTGGTGCGCCGTTGGAAAATCAGGATATTGTGATTACCGTACCCGCTTCTTTTGATGAAGCCGCTCGGTCACTTACCTTGGAGGCGGCAAAACGGGCTGGACTCAGTAATGTCAGACTGCTCGAAGAACCTCAAGCAGTGTGTTACGACTGGTTGCGACTTAATGCTGGGGATATTCATAACGCACTAAAAAACGTACGTTTGTTGTTGATTTGTGATGTGGGCGGTGGCACGACTGACCTGACACTAATAAAGGTTGAACATAGTCAGGCAGAACCCAAGTTGACCCGTATCGCCGTCGGCGACCACATCCTATTAGGTGGCGATAACATTGATTTGGCGCTAGCCCATCTCGTCGAAAGCCGTTTGCAATCTGGGCAATCGGGGCAATCGCGCTTTTCGGCTGCCGATTTTTCGCTGCTTATCGAACAATGCCGTGCTGCTAAAGAGCGCTTGCTGGCGGATGATGCACCAGAACAATTGCCGATTACCTTATTGGGCGGTGGATCCAAGTTAATTGGCGGATCACGTTCTACTTTCTTAACGCATGAAGATGTCAGGCGAATCGCCCTAGACGGCTTCTTTCCGCTCACCCACTTAAACGACTTACCCGACAGAAAACGCAGCGGCGTGGTAGAATTCGGTTTGCCGTACACGGCAGAACCTGCCGTCAGCAAGCATATCGCAGCATTTTTAAACCTGCACAAAACCGCTGCACAACAAGCATTGCAAGACGCAGGGCATGTACCTGATGCAATCTTGCTGAATGGCGGATTGTTTCGCAGTGTACAGATTACTCAAAGAATCCTCGACTTGTGCAATAGTTGGAGTCCGAAGCCATTAACGTTGCTTGAGAACAACCATCCTGAGTTTTCAGTCGCTTATGGTGCAGTCAGCTATGCCATCGCCAGACATGACAAGCAATTAAAAATTGGTGGCGGCGCGGCGCGGAGTTATTTTTTGTTAGTCGAAACCGCTTCCGATGCAAAGCCAACAACAGCACAATACGGCATTTGTGTGTTACCCAAAGGCAGCGAAGAAGGCAAGGAAATTGTCCTCCATGATCGCCGCTTTGCTTTGCGTACGGGTATGCCAGTGCGTTTTGATCTGGCTTCTTATTCCGGCGATCAGCTCTTGAAAGTGGGCGATCTTACCGAAATTACCGATGATTTTCATGCCTTGCCGCCGTTAGTTGTGGCATTTGGTGATGAATCTAGCGATAAAGACAACGAAACCGTTGTGCAACTTGGCGTTACTCAAACCGACCTAGGTACGCTTAAAATTCAATGTATTGCGGCGAATGATGGGGTAAATCAATCGGCGACAAGCAAGCAAAAATCTGGCAACAACCAGCAACAACGCTGGGACGTGGAGTTCCAGATCAGGAAGCAGGGCAACATCAGAGTCCAGGCAAATACTGAATTACATCCGCAATTTAATGCCGTTTGCGAGCTGATACAGGCGGTTTTCGGGCCAAAATCGAAAGAAATCAATCCAAACGCAGTCAAAAACCTGCGTGCTGATCTCGAAAAACGCTTAGGTACACGTACTGAATGGGATTCTTCCTTGCTCAGGGCGTTGTTTGCGGTACTGTTGGAAGGGCAAAAATACCGCCGTCGTTCGGAACATCATGAACGAGTTTGGCTCAGTTTGACTGGTTTTTGTCTGCGCCCAGGTTTTGGTTGCCCACTGGATGACTGGCGCGTAGAGCAATTGTGGAATCTCTATCCGCAAGGCATACAATTCACTAATGAAATCCAGAACTGGAGCGAATGGTGGACGTTGTGGCGACGCATTGCGGGTGGCTTGGATGCCGCCGCTCAAGAGTTGATTTATAAGGATATTGCCAACTACATCAATCCCGCTGCTAGTAGGCAACCCACTGTTGCCAAGCAAGCCAAACAACGCAGTTATGATGATATGGTGCGGCTTGCCGCTGTATTGGAAAGGTTGCCAATCACCAGCAAAACACAAACGGGTGAATGGTTAATCAAACGCTTGCAAAAATCCAGCGAGTCTAAGCAAACCTGGTGGGCGTTAGGTCGTGTGGGGGCACGTCACCCTTTTTATGGCAGCAGTCATAATGTCATTTCCGCCGATATTGCTGAAAAATGGCTAACTGCTCTTTTGAGCGAAGACTGGAAAAAGAACCCGCAAGCTGCATTTGCTGCCACATTAATCAGTCGGAAAAGTGGCGATAGAGTACGCGATATTGATGAATCACTTCGTATCCAACTAATTGATAAGTTTAAATTAAGCAAAACACCGTATGCTTGGCTGGAGATGGTTGAACATTATAAGGAATTGGACGAAAAAGAAGAGGATCAGGTTTTTGGTGAAGCTTTACCGCCCGGATTAAAACTTTTACGCCCACAATTTGAGCTTCAATAACGTTAACAGTAACTGGATCTGTACAAACACACCTTATCTCCAAAGACTTTTTATTGATTACGTGTGGGTATTATTTGGCTAATAAGGTGTTGAAAAACTAGGTAATACTACCTATTGCTTAACATTTAGGCTTCCCGTAACCTATTACCTGATGAGTGACACCTGAAATACTTAACAAATACAAATTCTGAACACATTCTTTGTTGGTACTGATTAAATTTTGATTGATCCACCTATTTTGTAACGTATCATATTGAATAAAATATCTAATTTTGTGATCTCGTCAGTACCGTGGATATTCCTTTTACGATAATTTTATATGGAAATACAATGCACGATAGCCAATTGAAAGCTTATACTTCGACATTGCCGTTATTCAACCTATCTTTACTAACTGGCTTGCCAAACTAAACCTATGTATACACATTTTTTTGGCCTTACAAAAAAGCCGTTTTCGCTGAGTCCTGACCCTAGCTTTCTGTATTTAAGCCCTATCCACAAGAAAGCACTGACCACCTTAAAATATGGTTTGGTGAGTCAAGCCAGTATCACTGTCATCACCGGTGATATTGGTTCTGGCAAGACCACCCTGATTATGACGGTATTGGGAAAGGTCGAAAATCAATGTACTGTCGGTCTGATTACCAATACCCACAGTGCTTTTGGCGATCTTTTGACCTGGGTATTAGCCGCGTTCAATATTCCTCATGAAACTAAGAATAAGGCGGAACGTTACCAGATATTCACTAAATTTCTGGCTGAAGAACACAAAAAGCAACGTCGTGTGATTTTGATTGTTGATGAAGCGCAAAACATGGATATAGAAACGTTGGAGGAGTTAAGACTGCTATCCAACGTCAATATTGCCGATCACATCAAATTACAGATGATATTGGTAGGGCAACCCGAGTTAGTCGATAAACTCAACAAACCGGAACTTATCCAGTTTGCCCAACGTATCTCTATCGAATACCACCTTAAACCGCTGAATTTTGAAGAAACCCAAAACTACATCGTTCATCGCTTACAGGTTGCTGGTGGCGATCCTACTGTCTTTAATGAAGCGGCTATGGCGGCGGTTTTTTATTACACCGAAGGCGTGCCACGTCTGATCAACAATATATGTGATCTGGCGATGGTTTTTGCCTTTGCGTCGGAAACCAAAACAATAAGCTGGAAAGACATTGTTGAAGTGGTAAATGAAAGAAAAACTGGTGGCATAAAACGCTTTAAAGGGACGGTTACGACTGAACCTAGTTTGATGGACAGAGCAACAGAAGCAGAGCGGCTACGACGGGCTATCTTGGACAAGACCAAGGTCGATATTTCAAAATCGCTTTAAGTTTGACCTATTTTTACAGCACGAAGGCTGCAAAGCCTTGTTTTTCATTCGCATTCTTCGTGTTAAATGGAAATTCTGAGCGGCGAATATTACAGGACAACGCCAGTTTTTAGCTGGCTGTCATTGCTGTACTTTAGCACGGGTACAGCACTAATCAGTTTTTTCGTATACGCATGTTGTGGCTTGAAAAGTACTTGCTCAACACTGCCCTGCTCTATTATTTTCCCCTGATACATCACCGCCACTTCGTCAGCAATCTCAGCAACAACGGCGAGATCATGGGTAATAAACAAATAGCTGATCCCTTGTTCTTTCTGCAAGTCCTTTAAAAGCTGGATTATCTGCGCTTGTACCGATACATCCAAGGCACTCGTCGGCTCGTCGCACACGATCAGTTTAGGTTGCACTGCCAAGGCACGGGCGATACATATCCGCTGCCGTTGCCCACCGGAAAATTCATGGGGATAACGCAATGCAGCAGCTTCCGGCAAACCGACTTGTTGCAGCAATTTCCGTACACGCTCCTTGCGCTCGACGGCATTAACGTCTGGATGCAGTGCAACAATGCCTTCTGCAACAATATCGCCTACCAGCATCCTGGGATTCATCGACGAGAACGGGTCTTGGAAGACGATCTGCATATTGGTGCGTTGTTTTCGTAATTGCTCACCTTCCAGGCCATCCAAAGCAACGCCGTCAATTTTTACTGATCCAGAAGTGCTTGGAATCAAATTAAGCAAGCTTTTACCCAAAGTCGTTTTTCCGCAACCCGATTCACCCACTAACGCTAAGGTTTTGCCTTTCTGAATGGAAAAACTGACACCGTCCACAGCCCGTACATAACCGACGATGCGCTTGAATAAGCCTTTACGTATCGGATAATAGCAATGAAAATTATCCACTTGCAACAAAGGTGGTTTATCTTCGGCGCAATGGTCGAGGCAGCTTTGCATGGATGGCAGGGCATTGAGTAACTTCTGGGTATAAGGATGCTTGGCACTACTAAACAGTTCTGCCGATTGCGCGGTTTCCACAATTTTGCCGTGCTGCATTACGGCGACCCGATCCGCCATCGTGGAAACCAATGCGAGATCATGGCTAATCAGCCACAACGCCATGCCGGTACTTTGCTGGATGCTTTTCAATAAGACCAATATTTGCGCCTGGATCGTCACGTCCAACGAGGTCGTCGGCTCATCGGCAATCAGCAAATCCGGCTTGCCTGCCAAGGCAATCGCTATCATTACCCGTTGCCGCTGACCGCCAGACAATTGATGAGGATAGCTCTTAATCCTTTCTTGCGGTTCCGGCAGTTCAACTTGCTGCAATAATTCCAGTACGCGTTGTTGGGTATCACTTTTGGATAACGGATAGTGTTGCTGGATGGCTTCTGCAACTTGTTCCCCTATCGTCATAACTGGGTTCAGCGACGACATTGGATCCTGGAAAATCAAGCTAATACGCCGTCCACGGATTTTGCACAGATCCAATTCGGAGTTTTTTAATAGATTATCGCCATGTAAGCTAATAGAAGAAGCAGTCAGCGAAGCATTATTAGGTAATAACCGTAGCACAGATAATGCAGTGATCGATTTCCCCGAACCCGACTCGCCCACTAAAGCGAAAGTTTCGCCTGGGTAAATAACAAAGCTGATGTTATCGACTACCACATGGTTTCGATTGAAATTGACGCTTAGATTTTCGACGGACAACAATGGCTCAGTCATATGTTATGTTTAGTATTCAGCGCCAACCCGTTAGCCAACGTGTGTTGTCTTTCAATTCTTGCCAAGTCATTTCATACTCGCCATGCGTAAGCACTGCTTCGACAATGCAAGTGCTAACAACGCCTTGCTCATCTTCGTTAACACAAGTGACTAAAAAATGTTTTTCCTTATTTTGTGGCACTACCGCTGTCCATTTGCTCAATAATAATTTGGCTGGATTAATTTGATTGTCCGTTAATTTATCCAACGCTTTCATTACCCGCGCTCCTCGGATCAAACGCATCCTGCACGACATCGGCAAACAGATTGGCTGCCAGCACCAGGGCAAACATGAATACAAAAGCGGCTGATAACGACCACCACACGATGGGTTCACGCGCCATTTCCAGGCGTGCGCCGTTAATCATATTGCCCCAGCTATAGGTCGTCGGGTCAACGCCGATGTTGATATAAGACAATACCGCCTCTGCCAATACCAGGGAACTGAAATCCAATACGACGGAAATCAGCACGATGTGCATCACATTCGGCAAAATATGGCGCAGCAAAATAGCATGTTGTTTGACACCTAACGCCTGCGCCGCTTGCACATATTCCATTTCCCTGAGCTTTAGGGTTTCTGCCCTAAGCAACCGACATAAGCCTGTCCAACTGGTCACGCCTAGTATCATACATAGGAACAGCAACCGTATATCGGCACGGACGATCACGCTGGTAAACTCGGACTCATGGTTTGCCATGTACACTTGCACCATCAACACCGATGCCGCGATCAGCAATACGCTGGGGATGGAATTGAGTGTGGTGTACAGGTATTGGATGACATCATCAACCCAGCCACGAAAAAATCCTGCGAGGATACCAAATAGTATTGCCATTGGCAGCATGATGAGTGTGGTCAACGTACCGATGACCAGACCAGTACGAATGCTTTTGATGGCTTGGTAAAACACGTCTTCGCCGACTTTGTCTGTGCCTAAAACATGATAATAAAGTGACAGGTAACCAAGCACCGTGCTTATGACTATTATAATAAATAAGGTTGACATCACTGGACGCATGGCAAAAAACTTGGGTGCTGAACCTTGTTTTAGGTAACTGACTCCAGCAGATAAAAGCATCCATGCTGTGAATAAAGCTAAACCCATTAAAAACCCAAACCCAGCTTTTAACAAAACATCAGGTAACTGCTCTTTTTCTGGATTTACCAGATGTTTCCCACCATAAACCAGTCGCGGATAATCCCATTGTATCGTACCAACATTTGCAATCATCTCCTTGCTGTATAAGGTCGTCGCAAACGGCGCTGAGTAGGTTTTCTCAGTATGTTCCCGTAGCGGCGTGGCGAAATAATCCAACAAACTAATGATTTCGTTATTTTTTTCTTGATTAGCGTTGAAATGAATGGAATCGAGCAGACCAACCAACAGAAAAAACAGTAATACGACTAAAGACACCATCCCAACTTTACTACGCGCAATTTTATTGAGCGGACGCTGGATATGTTCCTTATCGTGCAGGTAAAACGCAATACTTACCGAAGACAGCAAAAGCAGCAATATCAGTGCATCGGTCCACAATAAGGTCATGACAGGAGGTTCACATTGCGTTGCAAAAGTAGCCTAACAGCTTACGCGAATATTTCAGTGAAGAAATTCTGCATAGATAACCATGCTCGTCTGTCCGCATCAGCTTGATAAACCGTACCGAAATCGGGATTGTTGGCGACAGGATTAGTGAAGGCATGGACGGTATGTCCATAGGAAACAAATTGCCAATCGACATCAGCTTGTGTCATTTCCTCCTGAAAGGCAAGCACTTGCTCAGGCAATCCCATTGGGTCGTCACGACCATGTAATGCCAGGATTTTAGCTTTGATTTTATTACCTTGGATATTTTCTGGTGGGAAAAGTAAGCCATGAAAACTCACCACACCCTTAATGTCAGCGCCAGAGCGAGCCAAATCAAGAACGCATAAACCACCAAAACAAAAGCCCATAGCGGCGATTTTACTGTCATCCACCCAAGGCAGCAACTTGACGGTATTAAGGGCGGCTTTCATGCGTTGTTGCAACTTAGCCCGATCTTCCATAAAAGGCTGCATCAACCTTGCATTTTCCTCGACATTAGCACCTAAAATACCTTTGCCGTACATATCCAGTGCAAAACCAACATAACCCAATGCCGCCAATTTTCTTGCCTTATCCGCAACAAAGGTGTCTCTGCCACACCAAGTATGGCTAATCAAAACAGCGGGTCTTCGTTCTGTAAAAGCATCATCAAAAGCGAAGAACGCCTCCAAAACTACGTCTCCATCCATGTATACCACAGTATTTTCGGTGATTGCCATAATTATGCTTTTAATATTAGGTGCTTAACTATTAAATCTGCATTAATAAAATAAGCGTTAGCTGGAATTATTGTGCGTCTTTGCTCGGTATTGCATCAACCGGCGATTCAAAAGCGATGAACAGCACACAATCTTCAGCACTGGCGCAAAAAACCTTATGTGGTCGTTTTGCTGGGCCGTACGCATAAGTCCCCGGCTTTATCACTGATGTCTGCTGCCCTTCGTAAGTTACATGAAGCTCTCCCGCAATCACCACGATGCGCTCCGCCGACGTGTGACTATGGGTGGGAATAGTGGAGTGGGCGGGCATTTTGAAGAATACGTCAGCGTTCTCTTTTGCAAGGTCGCCATGCAGCAAGGCAATCACACAACCTTTCGGCATAAATGCTGGACAGGGATTCCACTTAAGTTGCGTATCTTGTACCGTACGATCCAGTGCTGGCTCTTGCGTGGACGTTTGCGCGAGCGAACTGGAGACAACTGGCAAAAACATTAATGCAGCCAACAAGGCACGGCTTATAAAATTTTGTTTAAACATAGTTCTTTTCTCCTCATTTTTTAGTGTTGCGTGGAGCGTTGTCCGAGCAACTAATTTATAAAGACGAAATGCTAGAATAGCATGTGCAGCACATCCCACCAACACGCAGAAATCATTTAAGACCGGCTTTTTTGAGGGTTTCTAAAAACCCCAAAGAGGCATCTTCCACCATGTCCAACACCCGCTCAAAGCCGAACTTTTCACCGTAGTAAGGATCAGGGACTTCACGGACTCCTAATTGCGGCGCATAATCCAGAAAATATTTGACCTTGTCTTTATATTCATCGGGACATTCATGAATGAGTATCGAATAATTATCGTCATCCATCGCCAACACATAGTCAAAATACTCGTAATCGCTGCTGTGGACTTTTCTGGCACGTAATTGCTGTAATTCTACGCCCCGTTTAAGCGCTGCTTGTTGGGCGCGGGCATCAGGTGGATTACCGACATGATAAGCGTGAGTTCCGGCTGAATCGACGGTAAACCTTGATGTTAACTTTTTCTCGGCAATCAGTTTGATAAATACGCCTTCGGCTGTAGGGGATCGGCAGATGTTGCCCATGCAGACAAAAAGCACTTTGATTTTTTCCATGTTATGTCGATTTTGTTAATAGCCTAAATTAGGATCTGTCTTAGAACAGCAAAAATGAAGCCAAATAGTTGACGAGCAAAAACACACTTACCCATATCAAACGATTCATGACAGACATGGATTGCCAATCCCCAATGACGGTATTTTTTAGTTCAACCCAATCCTTTTTTAGCGTGTCGCAAAGCCCACCACACAATTGCACTGACGCTTTCCAGGTCAAATAAATTAATACGCCGCCTATGGTCAGCAGAATATAAAAAACGATCAATTCCGTCTGCCGTGGATTGGTATGAAAAATAATCTCAATCAATCGATCCAGTGCAATCTCAACGACTTCAATAATTAGATGGAAGAACTCGAATACCGAACCAAATATCACATCATAGAAACCTACCAAAACACTGACCACAACGCCGAACACGCTAAGGTGGAAGAACAGTTTTTGATATATTTTCCTATCCATACGCAATCCGATTATCAATGGTACATTAGGGGTAATAAGTACTTTGTTAACTTACCCAAGCCCTGGCATTCCTGAACAAGCGCATCCAGCCGCCATATTCTTTCCAGTCCTGGGGATGCCATGAATTTTGTACTGCCCTGAAACACCGTTCAGGATGCGGCATCATGATGGTAAAACGTCCATCGCTAGTCGTCAATCCGGTGATGCCTAAGGGCGATCCATTGGGATTTGCAGGAAATGCTTCGGTTATGTTGCCGTAATTATCGACATAACTCAATGCAACTTTATTGGCGTTGACAGCCGTTGAAGGTTCACCTTCAAAGATGGCGTGGCCTTCACCATGTGCCACCACTACGGGCAAACGGGAACCTGCCATGCCAGCAAACAAGATAGACGGTGATGGTTGCACCTCCACCATGACCACCCTGGCCTCGAATTGTTCTGAGGTGTTACGCACAAAACGCGGCCAATGTCCTGACCCTGGGATGATCTCAGTCAAACCCGACATCATTTGGCAACCATTGCACACGCCCAAACCGAAACTGTCTTGTCGTGCAAAAAATGCCGTAAATTCGTCCTTGGCGCGGGGATTGAATAAAATTGACTTAGCCCAACCGCCACCTGCACCCAGCACGTCACCATAAGAAAAACCGCCACAAGCGGCTAGTCCGGCAAACCCAGCCAAACTCACCCGCCCGTAAATGATGTCGCTTATATGGACATCGACACTGGTAAATCCGGCACGTTCAAATGCCGCCGCCATTTCGACATGGCCGTTTACGCCTTGTTCACGCAAAATGGCGATCTTTGGCTTTGCCGTATTGATGTACGGTGCGGTAATGTCGTCGTTGACATCGAAGGTCAAGTTCGCGTGTAAGCCTTTATCGCCATTATCTTTAATACGTTCATATTGTTGGAGAGCGCAATCGGGATTGTCGCGCAATGCTTGCATCTTATAACTAACTTCAGACCAGATAGATTGCAAATCAGCGCGGGAAGACGAGTAGATTAGCTTATCCGCCTGATAAATCGACAACTGCTGGCCTTTGTTGGCTAATCCGCCAATGATATGAACTCCGCCAGAAAACCCGGCTTGTTTAAATAAACCGATGACTTCATCTGCATCCTGGCTTTTAACTTGGATAACGGCACCCAATTCTTCATTGAATAAGGCTGCCAACATATCGTCGCCAAGATTATCGATACGTAAATCAACACCCAAGCGACTGGCAAAATGCATTTCTGCAACGGTTGCTAACAAACCGCCATCCGAGCGGTCATGATAAGCCAAAATTTTGTTCTGCTTATTTAAGGTTTGGATGACATGGAAGAAGCCTTTCAGTAAAGCGGCATCATCAAGGTCAGGGCTTACGTCACCCATTTGTTGATAAACTTGGGCTAATACTGAACCGCCCAAACGATTCTTTCCTAAACCCAGATCGACCAGGATTAACACGCTATCGGCAACATCTTGTAATTGCGGCGTGAGCGTTAAGCTAACATCAACCACGGGGGCAAAAGCAGTAATAATCAATGACAACGGCGCAGTCATTGTTTTTTCGCCTTGCTCGTCCTGCCAGACGGTCTTCATCGATAAGGAATCCTTGCCGACCGGAATCGCAATACCCAGTTCAGGACATAATTCCAATCCAATCGCCTTCACGGTATCGTACAAAGCCGCGTCTTCGCCTTGATAACCTGCCGCTGCCATCCAGTTTGCGGACAGTTTGATGTCCCCCAATGCCTTTATACTGGCGGCGGCAATATTGGTGATCGCCTCAGCTACCGCCATCCGGCCTGATGCGGGTGCGTCGATAACGGCAACGGGCGTGCGCTCACCCATTGCCATTGCTTCACCCGTAAGCGCCTGAAAACCGGACGCGGTGACAGCAACATCGGCAACGGGAACTTGCCAAGAACCGACCATTTGGTCCCTTGCGACTAATCCCGTAACGGAACGGTCACCGATGTGGATCAAAAAACTTTTATCAGCGACGGCAGGGAATGATAAGACCCGTTTGATGGCTTCTTTTAATTCGATACCAGCAAAATCCAATTTGGTTTTGGGTGGTATGCTACGTTCAACTTTGCGGTGCATTTTAGGTGGTTTGCCGAATAGCACCGACATGGGTAGATCGACGGGCTGGTTTCCTAATAGTTCATCGTTTAGTTGTAAATGTTCTTCCTCAGTCGCCTTGCCAATAACGGCATACAGGCAATGTTCACGCTCACAAAATGCAGTAAACAATTCCAGTGCTTCTGGTTTAATAGCGAGCACAAACCGCTCCTGCGCTTCATTGCACCAGATTTGCATGGGCGACATGCCGAGATCGGCATTTTGGACATTGCGTAATTCAAACTGACCGCCACGTCCGCAATCATGGATGATTTCCGGTACGGCATTAGATAAGCCACCTGCGCCAAGATCATGGATGGAAATAATCGGCGACTCATCGCCCAAGGCATTGCAATGGTTGATGACTTCCTGGCAACGCCGCTGCATTTCGGGGTTTTCACGCTGGACGGAAGCAAAGTCCAGGTCTTCTGCACCCGAACCCGATGCTTGGGATGATGCCGCGCCGCCGCCCAAACCGATTAACATGGCAGGACCGCCCAGGATAATAATTAAAGAACCCGCCGGAATCGGCTGCTTGTTCACCAACATAGGACGAATTGCGCCCATGCCACCAGCGATCATGATCGGTTTGTGGTAACCCTTATATTCATTGCCCTTGCCAGGCACGGCTTGCTCAAAACTGCGGAAATATCCCGCCAGGTTAGGACGGCCAAATTCATTGTTGAATGCCGCACCACCTAACGGGCCTTCCAACATAATCTGCAAGGCCGAGGCAATGCGCTCAGGCTTGCCGTTATCCTGTTCCCAGGGTTGCTGGAAACTCGGGATTTTCAAATGCGATACCGAGAATCCGGTCAGCCCCGCTTTAGTTGCAGAACCCCGACCTGTCGCGCCCTCATCCCGAATTTCCCCACCCGAACCCGTTGCCGCACCGGGAAAAGGCGAGATGGCTGTAGGGTGATTGTGCGTCTCAACTTTCATCAACAAATGCGCTGCTTCTTCGATATAACCGTATTCCCCCGTCATGGGATTGCGGATAAAAACCTGTGTATGTGCGCCTTCAACAACGGAGGAGTTGTCGCTATAAGCCGTTAAAATTCCTTTAGGGCTTTTTGCCGACGTATTGCGGATCATGGCGAACAAGGACTGTGCTTGCTCAATGCCGTCTATCGTCCAATCGGCATTAAATATTTTATGGCGACAATGTTCGGAATTGGCCTGGGCAAACATCATCAATTCCACGTCGGTCGGATTCCTCCCCAGCGTGGTAAAACTGGCAGTCAGGTAGTCAATCTCATCCTCAGATAACGCCATGCCCAATTGCGTGTTGGCTAATACCAACGCACCACGGCCTTGACCTAAAATATCGACTGACTGCAATGGTTTTGGCTTATGCGCCGCAAAGAAATCGGTTGGAATATCGCCAAAACAGACGGATTGGGTCATGCGGTCGTGTAGCAATGCCGATAAGCGTTTTTTACTATCATTAGACAAAACGGCATTTATTATGATCGTATATTCAATTCCCCGTTCGATACGCCTGACGGAATTTAAGCCGCAACGTTGGGCAATTTCAGTAGCTTTAGTAGACCAGGGCGAAATCGTCCCAGCCCGAGGCACGACCAGCCATTTTTCTTCAAGTTTTGATTTATTAACAGGTTCTTGTTTGACGACATCTGTTCCATAAGAAAGCAATTGGCTTAATATCGCCAATTCCTGGTCTTTCAAACCTCCGCCAACATCAACAAAATGAATAAATCGTGCGTTTAGCAAGGTGACACCACCCTCTATATCTCGTAACTGAAAATTCAGTGGACGGATACGAAAATCTGATAAGGCAGATGAACCAAGGAGTTTAAGCATGTGGGCGATAACAAATAGATAGGTGGATTAGCATCCTTTAGGATGCTTAGGTATTCAAGATGATGCGTTGGACGACATGCGATACTTGCATCACTCACTAAAAAACATGTCTTCCTCACTTAGCCTTTTCAGTCAAATCAGCTTTAATGGTGTCCGCCATCACTTTCAGCAAGCGCAAAGCGGCATCATCATTAAGCAAAGGTAGATGCTCTTCATTCAGCACAATCACATCAGTTTGTTGGTCGTGTTGTTCCAGCTTGAGGACATATTCCTTTTCATTCATGTTAATGCCATGAAATATAAACATAACTTCATCCATAAACCCTTCGTCTTGCGCTTTTTTCTCGTCTGGATCATATTGGACAACAATTTGTGCCTGTTCAGAATTTCGTTCGGTAACTTCGATGGTATTACGGCTCAAGGCTTTATTGATCACACGCCAGGATTTCGAATGCCCTGCACCTAAGCGCAAGCGGCTTTCACCATCATCGTATTTGATTATTTCGACGGACAAAACTGTATCCTGGTCATCGGATTCTGTCGCTGGTGTTACGGGTGTGCTGGTTGTTTCTGGAGTAGTTGCGGGTGCTGCTTCTGAGGTATTTTCTGCTGAAGTATTATTCGCAGGTGGTTGATCTGCATCATCTGTAGTCGTCCCAGTCTCTCTTCCCACAAGATTATCAGTAGGTGAGGTGACTACTGCTGCACTGCTTGTAGACTGGTTCTTCCTTAACTCAGCGGGATAATTAATCAAGGGGATTTCAGTGGTGTATTGGTAATCCCTTTCTTTATCAGGAAAATAACTTTGCAGATAAGTACACCCTGCCAAGACGGTAGCGGCAATACCGATGAAGATAATCCCAATTCTATTTTTCATAAAGTCACACGATAATGTCAGCTTGCTGCATGGCTAGTCGAACAGCATCATAACAGTCTTCCGTCAGCCAAGTTAATGGCAAGCGAATTCCTTTAGCCATCAAACCCATTTCTGCCACCGCCCATTTTACGGGGATGGGATTAGCTTGGATAAACAATTGCTTATGTAAACCTATTAATTTATTATCGAGTGCTAACGCCGTTTCAACATCACCCTTGATTGCCGCTAAAAGCATTTCATGCGCCAATTTGGGCGCGACATTACCAGTAACTGTAATGCTACCATTTGCTCCCATTAAACACGCTTCACGGCTGGTAGCATCATCACCGCTATAGATGGCAAAGTCAGAACCAGCTAAATCTCGGATGGTTGTTATCCTGGTCAAATCGCCTGTTGCTTCCTTAACACCTACGATATTATCTAAATGTGAAAGCCGCCCCACAGTTTCCGGCAACATATCACATGCTGTACGCCCTGGGACGTTATATAAAATCTGTTTAATATCAATAGCTTCGCTTATAGCCTTATAATGCAGGTACAAGCCTTCTTGAGTCGGCTTATTGTAGTAAGGCGTTACAATCAGGCAAGCATCCGCGCCTACTTCTTTAGCTCGGCGGGTCAAGGTAATGGCTTCAGTCGTTGAATTTGAGCCTGTCCCAGCAATCACAGGAACGCGCCCTTGGGCATAATTCACAACCGCCTTGACTACATCGCAATGCTCATCTTCATCCAACGTCGCAGATTCGCCCGTTGTGCCTACCGCGACGATTGCATCAGTGTCCTGCGCTATGTGAAATTCGACTAATTTCTGTAAACTTGCCCAATCCACTGCACCACTTTCATCCATGGGTGTGACTAAAGCGACGATACTACCTTGAATCATTTATTCTCTCAATCAGAATGGCTCTATTTAAACGCAGCCATTATAACAAGCAAATGGTTAAAAAAGGTATGGTAAGTGTTGTGCTGGGGTTGTGTAGAACACCGCCGAGGCAGTTGCTGAGAAGGTTAGGAAGAGGTAGGACTTGTTTTAATCTCCTCACCCCAACCTTCTCGGCACACCGCTACGCTGCTCCTGCATTGCCCTACTAACCTACATCCATGTAGGAATCCAGCAGGAGAGGGGGGTTTCATCCTTAATTTATCGACATCGGGTAGTATGTTGCACCCTTACTGATCCATACTCGTGCTGGATTTGTTCTAGGCTCGATCAGTTATAACCTTGCGGATTGTTGACCTGCCACAGCCAAGTATCTGCAACCATATCTTCCAAGGTTTTTTCCACTTGCCAGCCCAATTCTTGCAATGCTAAGGCTGGATTGGCGTAATATTCAGGCAAATCCCCTGCCCTTCTAGGCGCAAAGCTGTAATTGACCTTTCGACCCGTAATTTTTTCAAACGTGCCGATAATCTCCAGCACACTACAGCCCTTCCCCGCCCCTAAGTTGTAGGCTTTGCATCCACCAGCAGCGAATTTTTCGGTTTGCAAGGCTTGGATGGCCTTGATGTGGCCTTTGACCAGATCGACGACATGGATGTAATCCCGAACACCCGTGCCATCAGGCGTGGGGTAATCATCACCAAAAACAGACAGTTGCGCCAATTTGCCAATAGCAACTTGGGTGACATAAGGCATGAGGTTATTCGGTATGCCGTTGGGGTCTTCGCCTATCCTGCCGCTTTCGTGGGCACCGATGGGGTTAAAATAGCGCAATAAGGCTATTTTCCAGGGCGATTGGCTTGGCTTTATGGCATCCGCTGCGGATAAATCCCTGAGCATATCCTCGATCATCGCCTTGGTTCGACCATAAGGATTGACTGCGCCTATCGGCAAATCCTCGGTATATTGGACTTGTGGATTGGTACCGTAAACCGTCGCCGAGGAACTGAACACCAGTTGTTTGACGTTAGCTTCTGCCATCACCTGGAGCAGCACTATCGTGCCGTAGACGTTGTTGTGATAATACTTAAGCGGAAGTTCACAGGATTCGCCCACTGCTTTCAGACCTGCAAAGTGCATGACGGAAGTGATGGCTTCTTTGGCAAAAACGTCAGCCAGGGAAGCGTGGTCACGAATATCGACTTGATAGAAAGTCAGCGGTTTATCGGTAATTTCCTGCACCCGTTTTAACGCTTCAAACTTGCTGTTTTCCAGATTATCGACCACAACCACACGATAACCCGCTTGCAACAATTCCACACAAGCGTGGCTACCGATATAACCTGCACCACCTGTTACCAATACGGACTTTGCGCTATTCATTGCTTGCTAATCAATAATCTTCAATTTGATCAGATGCACTCTGCGTGTATCTGCCCGAATGACCTCAAAACGCATTTTATCAACCTCAAGGGTCTCGCCTTTCTTAGGCATGTGTTCCAACTGGCTGACGATGAAACCACCGACGGTATCGTACTCATCGGTCGCCAACTGGGTGGTGAAATAGTCATCAAACTCTTCCATCGGCGTTAAGGCTTTAATCATGTATTCGTTGTCATTCCGGCGAAAGATATAGCCTTCATCTTCCTGATCGTCATGCTCATCTTCGATTTCGCCAACGATTTGTTCCAGCACGTCTTCAATAGACACCAAGCCTGCCGTCTGCCCGTATTCATCGACGACGATTGCCATGTGATTGCCATTAGTACGCAATTCTTTTAGCAGGACATTTAAGCGCTTACTTTCTGGCACCATACAAGCAGGGCGCATGATGTCTTTGACTAGCACATTACTGCTGCGTGACAAATGCGCCAGCAAATCTTTAGCCAGCAAAACACCGACGACTTTACTGCGGTCACCATCAATAACGGGATAACGGGAGTGATTAAATTCAGTCACCAACGGCAGAATGGTTTCCAACTCGGCATCGTTGGGGACGACCACCATCTGCACACGCGGAATCATTATATCTCGCACCCGCATCTGGTTTACCTGCAAGACCCCTTCGATCATAGTCAACGCATCAGTATCAAGCAAACGATTGATTTTGGCTTCTCGTAGTATTTCGAGCAAATCTTCCAGATCTTGCGGCTCACCGGAAAACAGTTGGCTGATTCTATCTACCCAACGCCTTCGCTGAGAGCTACTACTGGGAGGTTTGTCTTCGTTCATAGTTCGTGTGCCTGTAGATAAGGATTACTGATATTAAGTGTCTGTAAGATTTTGATTTCCAAGCTCTCCATCACCTCAGCCTCGGCCTCTTCAATGTGGTCATAACCGAGCAAATGCAGTACGCCGTGGATAATAATATGCGCCCAATGATGCGTTAGCAATTTTTGTTGCTCTAATGCTTCCCGTTCCACAACGGGGGCGCAGACCACCAAATCGCCCAGCAAATTCAGCCCAATGCCTTCTGGAATGTCTGCCGGAAAACTTAATATATTGGTAGGTCCTGGTTTATGGCGATATTGTTTATTCAGTTGGGCACTTTCGTGTACATCTACGATACGCACGACAATTTCGGCATCCTTATCATAATCTTGCAATGCCGCATCAATCCATTGCTGGATTTGCGTTTTATCAGGTTGCCCTGGGGAAGAAAAAACGACCTGTACCTCAATTTGATTCATTGAATTTTATTTATAGCCCAGATTTGGTTTTCAGCTCATAGGCTTCATACGCAAGTACGATGCGCTGTACCAAAGGATGTCTCACCACGTCTCGTGCATTAAAAAAAGTAAAACTAATGCCTTCCACATCTTTCAAAACCTCCAGCACATGCCGTAAGCCGGACATTTTCTCCGACGGCAAATCGATCTGGGTAATATCACCAGTAACTACCGCCGTTGAGCCAAACCCCACACGGGTTAGAAACATTTTGATCTGTTCAACCGTGGTATTTTGCGCTTCATCCAGGATGATAAACGCGTCGTTCAACGTCCTGCCACGCATGAATGCTAATGGCGCGACTTCGATAATGCCACGGTCAATCATTTTCTCAACCAGCTCTAAACCCAACATATCGTATAAGGCATCATACAAAGGCCGTAAGTAAGGATCGACTTTCTGCGCCATGTCACCCGGCAAAAAGCCCAGTTTTTCACCCGCTTCAACCGCTGGGCGTACCAAGATGATTTTTCTGACTTTTTCTGATTGTAATGCTTCAATTGCACAAGCAACAGCCAAGAAAGTTTTACCTGTTCCAGCAGGCCCTACGCCAAAATTGATGTCATGGGTGACAATTTTTTTCAGATAATCTTGTTGATTAGCTCCCCTGCCCTTAATCAACCCAAATTTTGTTTTAATAGCAACAGGCTGCTGCTCGATTTGCTCATGCCCATCTAATAGGTCATCAATTGAAGCATCTTGCATCGCCAAATGAATAAGTTCGGCAGTCAACTCTTCTTTCTCGGTACTTTCAAACAATTTTTCCATCACTGCACAGGCCGCCTTGACTGAGTTTTCTACACCAGTGACCTTAAATCGGTTGCCGCGATTGGCAATTTCGACTTTAAGGCGAGTTTCAATTTGTCGTAAGTGGTTATCTAAGTGTCCGCAAAAATTGGACAATCTAGCATTATCTGCCGGAATCAGGGAAATTTCTTCGGATATCATGAATTAAGCATAAGCAGTTTGCTTGTTGACTGGGGCTTCGACCATGCGACCCCGTAATGAATTGGGCAAGGCTTCGGCAATCAGCACATTGACAAATTGCCCAGCTAATTTTGGATGCCCGATAAAGTTGACGACACGGTTATTTTCAGTCCTGCCCTGCATTTGCAAAGGATTCTTTTTGGACTGTCCCTCGACTAACACGGTTTGCACGGTTCCAATCATGCTTTGTGAAATCGCCATCGCCATTTCGTTAATGCGGTTTTGGAAGCGTTCCAAGCGGTGTTTTTTTACTTCAAAAGGAATATCATCCGGCAAATCGGCGGCGGGTGTGCCAGGACGTGCGCTGTAAATGAAGCTGAACGACAAATCAAAGCCAATTTCATTGATGAACGCCATCGTTTCCTCAAATTCCTGGTCGGTTTCGCCTGGAAAACCGATAATGAAATCCGAGGAAAGACTGATATTGGGTCTGATTAGTCTTAGCTTACGAATCTTATCAATATAATCAGCACGGGTATGTCCGCGCTTCATCATCTTAAGGATATGGTCGCTGCCGCTTTGCACAGGCAAATGCAGGTGGTCAACTAATTGGGGGATTTCGGCAAACGCTTCGATTAAATTGTCTGTAAATTCAATAGGATGTGAGGTGGTAAAACGAATCCGGTCGATGCCTTTAACGGCGGCCACATAATGCATGAGCAAGGCGAAATCAGCAATATCACCGTCTTCCATTTCGCCGCGATAGGCGTTGACATTCTGCCCTAACAGGTTAATTTCCCTCACACCTTGCTTTGCCAACGCAGTAATCTCGGCAATCACGTCATTTAAAGGACGGCTAATTTCTTCACCACGGGTATAGGGTACCACGCAGAAAGTACAATATTTGCTGCACCCTTCCATCACCGACACAAAGGCTTTCGGGCCTTCTGCTCTGGGTTCAGGTAGATTGTCGAATTTTTCGATTTCGGGGAAAGATATATCAACGACGGGCTTGCTCTGACTGCGAACTTCATCCAGCAATTGCGGCAAACGGTGCAAAGTTTGGGGACCAAATACAATATCGACATAAGGCGCACGTTTTTGAATCGCCGAGCCTTCCTGACTGGCAACACAACCGCCGACACCAATGATAACATCAGGACGTAAGGCTTTGATCTTACGCCATTTTCCCAGCGCAGAAAACACTTTTTCCTGTGCTTTCTCTCTTATGGAACAAGTATTGAGCAACAGCACATCGGCTTGCTTAGGGTCATCAATCAATTCAAAACCATGCGAGGCATGAAGGACATCACGCATTTTGTCAGAATCGTACTCATTCATCTGACAGCCGTTCGTCTGAATATATAATTTTTGCGTCATATTGTGTTCAGTTTTATCCTCTTGTAGCCCTTGGTGTTGTTCGTAAATAAGTGTCTTACGTTCTATTATAACCTGAATACGAAATAACCAGAAAATAGACGGTACGGGCTGGATGTTGCATATAACAAATTATACTTTTACTAACACCTCACCACGCCCGATTTCCGACATATCTCCGGCATAGCGTTGAACGCGGTTGAATGTGACGGATGCGTCGGAAAATTTGGAATTGCTGGTCTTAAATGACGCGAATAGCAGGGGTAAAAAACTCAAAGTGTGTGTTCCGCAATCATTAAAACTGGCGGGTAATTGCGGTTGATTCCATAACAACAAAGTGCCACGGCGCATCGCATAGCCTACGTAACGTCCAGTGTTGCCCATGACGGCTATGGTTCCGGCGGTCATGCGTGATCCGCAATAATCGCCAGCATTGCCTTCGATAAGGATAGTGCCACGACGCATGTGGTCGCCAGCACGGTCGCCGACATTGCCTTTGACGAGGATAGTGCCACCCTTCATACCCATTTTGTTGCCGGGCAACGCACCACCGAGAAAATCGCCTGTGTTGCCGCTGATTTCCAGCATGCCTTTCTTCATTTCGCAAGCAGCATATAAGCCAACATTGCCGTTAACTGTGATGTTGCCAGAGTTCATGCCCATGCCTAAATAAGCGCCAACATCACCATTTACAGTAATGCTTCCACCATCGAGTTCCTTGCCGATAAAGTCCAGCTTATCAAAGCTATTGTTAATGATAATGTTTTGAGAATCTTCCCCAGCAATATCGAACAAATCACTGAGCGGTATTTGCTGCTTTCCGCATTGTAAAGTCATTCTCGCAATGTCTTCGGCACTCTTATTTAGCAAATTAGCGGGCACTAAAAGTGACATATCAACCCGTTGCTTAGGTTGGGTTTTCAAGTTAAGCGTCAATGCTTTAGCTTGAGTTTTTTGTTCTACACCTACGCTAACAACCTCAGCTTTTAATGCGTTGTCAGCGATCTTCTGGTCACCCATTATGTTTTGTAGATGAAAATGGAACGGCCCTAGCTTACCACCGTAATTTCCTGCGCTGATGCGTTTTATGCCATTGGCTGCACCTAAGTCGCAAACGGCTTGAATGCCTACGCGCATGGCTTCATCAATAGCGTTTTTGCTTAAACCATCAATTACTATTTCCATGACGCATTCGATGTCATCGGAAAGCTGGGTCTTGGTTGCGCCCTTTAAAGTCGGACCGAAGGCATCATTGGTCGAGGCATTGAGTGCCGCATATTTGGAACCAACTTTGGAACCCGAGCGCACCACACCGCCAGGGAACGGCATGATGACGTTGGGGGCATTGTTCATAGCTGCTATTGCCGCTTCACACGCTGCCAGCACTTGTGCTTGCGATTGTCCCAACACTAAGAAGTTGCCGCCACCTATGGCTTCAACCTGCCCAGTGGTGGCTTCGGTCAGGAATTCGCCATCCATCACCGGAATACGCCAATAACGCTTTCCGCCGATGACTTTTCCAATCTGAAAACCATCACCAAAATAACGCAGGTTTTTGCCTAGGGGAATTTTGGTGGCACTTTCGATGCCAGCAAATAACGCCGAAGTCGGGGCTGTCAGTACACATTGTCCTGCTCTGGTTTCGAGTTGTTTTGCCAAGGTTTTGCCACCCATCGCAAAAATCAAGACCGCCACGCCGGGTCGACCGTCAGGCGTTTCCGAAGGCTCGAGGATTCGGTCTATTCCTGCCTCACAGCCGCACATAATGACTGATGTCGCAAATCCCGTCATGGATTGTGCCGCAATCAACGCCCATTTTTCATTGTGTGCGGTGATAATCACCCGTGTCGCCTTCATTGGGAAAGCTTCCGCAAAAGTTGCGTCGATGGTTACGCCATTGATAATCATAATTTTTTGCTCATATTTAACATTACTTATAGTTAACGCCTTATGTCTTGTTGCATGGCAAACAATTCTTTCAACAAAGACGGAATATCAGTTTCGATAATGCTCCACAAAGTGTCATTATCGATTCCCAAATAACCATGAATTAACCGATTACGTGTGGCAATAATTTGCCGCCAAGGTATATTTGGAAAATTATTACGGACATCATCGGAAATATGCGTTGCCGCCTCGCCGATTAACTCCAAATTCCGTAAAGTCGCATCGTAATTCAGTCCGCTTTGGGTAAATTCCTGTTGATTTAACCCGTCTGTGTAAGCAATGACTTTTTCGGTAAAGCCGATCATATCATCCACATAAAAATGCCATTCCCTTTCCCTAGTGCAGTTAGACACGAATCGCTTCCCTTTCGATATACGGACGCAACTCCGGTCGCACTGCCTTGTCGGTGACTAAATCAACCGTGCAACCAAGGTTATCTTCCAAATAAAACTGGACTCCAAAGTAACGCGACGAAGTCGCAACACCATCGAAACTTACCAATATGTCAACATCGCTTTCTTCAGTTGCTTCATCCCTTGCAGTCGAACCAAATAAAGCTAATTGACTAACCCCATAACTTTTTACAAGCTCTGGTTTAATTTTATTTAAGATATCGAGTGCCTTAACCCGTTTCATAAGCAAATGATATGAAAATAACCAACATTTATGATGATTTTTCTGCCAATGGATGCACCGACAAACTCCCCCTGCCATCCTCGGTAATCTCGTCATCGCTAATCTTGAAATTGCCCAATTTCATCGTCAAATACTTATCAAAATAGGCTTGTAAGTCTTTTTCTACCGATGGGTCGTAGTCGGGTTTAGCAATGTGCGTCGTACCCCACTTGGTATGAACAACTTTGCCGTCCACCACGACCAATTCGCCGTCTTTGAACACGTAATCCGGTTTGGTGAACATGGCTTCGCGGTTGGCGTTGTCGGTGTAGACGGTGATGTCGGCAAAGTAACCGGGGGCTAGGCCGCCACGGTCTTTCAGGCCGATGAGTTTCGCCGCACCAGCGCGGGTCATAATGGCGATTTCATCCAGGGTGTATTCGCGAGTGATTGAGCCTAACGTCGTCATAAGTTGCGCTTGGGGATGGATGGTCGCCAAGACTTCATTACGGAAAGACCTGTCCATCAACAGGCGTATCAAATGTGGATAACTGGTGAACGGCGCACCGTTAGGGTGGTCGGTGGTCAGGAAAATGCGCCAAGGGTCATCAACCAACAAAAAGGTTTCCAGGCCAATCGCCCATTGCAGAGCATTAACAAAGTTTTGATCTTTGTATTTGAATGGCACAACGCCGCAACCAGCATCGCATTCAATATCCATGCACACCCATTTATTCGGGCTGGCATACTTATGGTTAGCATGTTGGCGCATGTTATCGCCCGATGCCGTTACGGTCTGACCAAATAAAATCTGCCCAACATCTATCGTAATATTTTTGTTTTTGTTAACGGCCTCGGCAATTTGCGCCGCGCCAGAAGAAAACTTGAGATCGCCTTCTGTACCATAACTGTGGAATTGGATATGGGTTAAGTGCATGGGCAAACCACCGATACCTTGGATGGTATCCAGCGTAGTTTGCATATTGCCTGGAACGCCCAGGTTACAGCCATGCACATGTAAGGGATGTTTAATGCCGATTTCTTTTACAGCAGTAGCCAATACGCGCAAAATTTCGCGCGGTGTTACGCCATAATGGCTATTTTGTTCATCCAAATCCAGTTTGCGCTGGTTAAATTTGAATGCGTTGATACCGCCTGGGTTAACCACCTTAACACCAATCGCTTTGGCGGAATGTATCGTCCAGGCGACGTAATCATTAATGGCTTTTTGGTCTTTTTTGGCGGTCAGCATTCGCAAGAAATAATCGTCACTGCCCAACATGACGTAGCCGCCCTTGTCCAGGATGGGGATGTCCGCCATTTCCATGTGCGCCTGACGAGCATTGATCGGCAACACGGCAGGTTCAAAACCGGCGGTATAACCCATCTCGGCGTAACGATAGCCCGTCACATACGTGCTGGGCATGGCGTGCCCATTGCCGGAACGGGTGATGTCGGTACGAGCTACGGGATCTTTGCGATGGTCTTCCGGCAACATCGTCCTGGCGATATTGCCCTTGCCGCCGCCGATGTGGGTGTGCATGTCAATCGCACCGGACATGATGACTTTGCCCCGGCAGTCGTATTCCTTATCGACGGGCTGGTCGCCGCCCCTGTCTATCGGGTCAGCGATAATCTTACCGTCTTTGATGTAAAGGTCTTGGATAATCCCTGCCATGCCGCTAGCCGGGTCGTAGACTTTACCGCCTGTCAGTTTGATAATCATGCCGACGCTCCTTGCAATGCGAGTTCAATGGCACTTAGGACTTCCGCCGTGCTTGGCAAACCAACATCGCGCAGTTTTTTTAGGCGGATGGCGACGACATTATCGGTACGATAAGCATGTCCGACATGGTCGATACCCGGTGTGCCGACAGGGATGAAAACATCCGGCTCCTTATCGAATAACATGCCGCAACGGCCTACCACAATCGTCGGAATGTCGTACACGGGCGGTTTGGCGTTGACGTTGAATGCCTGCACCCACAGCAACACATCCGCTTCGCCGTTGCTTATCATGGCTACGGTGTCGTACAGATAAGGGTCGTATTCGGGATAACCCTTGCTAAACCGCACCCGCGCCGGATAACCCGTCGTCCAACCGCAGACTTGGTTAGCAGTCAGGTCGCCGTCCTTACCTGCCAACGGCAAGCCGGAACAACGTGTGCCTTTATCATTGATATCCTTAATCATCTCCGAAACCGTTTGCACGATGAGTTCGGCATGGTTGTTGATACCCAATGCGCCCGCACCCCAGGTGACAACACCGTATTTGGCGGCTAAGAGCTTATCGGCAATGCTTTGTAAATCGGCAACCGCAATACCGCCCGCTTGTTCAGCGCGGATCGGCTGGCCTTTGACCAAAGCCCTTAACACGCCAACAACTTCGGGCAGTGCGCCGTCATCGCTAGCCAGCACTTGCGCTTTCTGCCCATCTGGGGAAGTTGAAGCATTACCCGAAGGCGCTTTGCCCAGATAGATGACTTGCCGCTGCTTGCTGTCTTCCAGGAACATCGCCTCATTCCAGAGATAACGCTCAAAAAAGCGCGGCACCAAGGTTTCCAAGTCAGTGCCAACTACCACCAGCAGGTCGCAACGGTTTTTGACCTCCGCCAAGGTCGTGTTCATCCAGCCGGAGTCTTGCAGGGTCAGGAAATTATTGCGCGCGGCGTTGAAACCCATGTTGTCGACGACTGCGCCAGTATGGTCGGCCAGAGACAATAAGCCCCGCATTCCGTTGACATCCGTTGCACAGCCGCCAATAACGGGTTGTTTGGTTTGTGCCAATAAGCTTGCTGCTTTACTAACGGCTTCTTGAAGGCTAACGACCTTGGCTGCGATTCTGGGGTTAGCATCACCCAAGGCTTGCTCAAACGCAGGCGTATTAACAACACAACCGTTAGCGGTCACTTTTATAGCAACGCCATCCACCTGAACTGTCAGATCATCCGTGCCGACCCCGCAAAACGGACTAGGTACCTCGGTTATTACAGTCACTAAAACTCCCCTGCTGTGTTTATTTGCTACGATTTAATGCTTATATTTTAACTCTAATAACTGATTATGTCTTGGATATGGCTGCGATGGCGAGTTATCGATATCTATACAGCCGCGAACAGCAATCATCTGGCTATATAGTATATATGGTTAAATCCGACCTAACGCGGTAGATCAATTTTATACTCCTGTCTGTGAAATATTACCGCATTTTGCTGTTAATTTTACGCATCACAATTCGTTGTTTTTGAATATGCTTTTATAAACTAAACTAATTTCGGCAAGAATTTTACTAGCTCACTAAATTGCTTTAAGTCAGCCCGGAGTCGCACAGTTATGAACGTATCAAATTCTTATTCTGATGAAGTTAAAAAAGCAATAGAAGCTGATTTTTTATTACTCGATAGTGATCGAAAAATCGCGTTTCTGGCGGCGTACGGGTTAGACCCAAACAAGCCAGATTTTAGTGTACCAACTTTGCCACAACTGTGGTCAATGGAGATTTTTATGCTTAAAAGCCTGTCGAAGGACGAATTATCACGCAGAATGTGGATAATTAGAGAAAAATTTCGCATTCAAGCGGGTGATGCAGTTTATGACAACTACTTAACAAGTCTCCCTGAACATATTAATAACGAGACCTTAAAGCTAGATGTCACCCCAAACAGCTACCTAGTTTTGAAAGAGGATGCCGTTAATATTACCCGACAAATGCAACGGATGAATTATTATCGAATGCAAAGAAACCTTGCCATTAATAAGAAAAAAGAAATCCCTATTTTTATATTTTTTGCGTTACTGATAGCGGGCATCGGCATATTTTCGCTTACCAACCACACAAGCACCGGACAAAGCTGGCAGCTAATATTACTTACCGTTTATTTTGGGATGATTGGCGCGGTTGTTAGCTTATTGCAGCGGCTTGAGCAAGCCTCTAACACCACAACAAATTTTACCGATTCTGCGATTAATTCGTCAGACATCGGTCAGGGCATGTCGAATTCCTACATGATTTCCTTAGTGGTCAGTGGCGCGGTGTTTTCGGTGCTGGTGTACTTGCTATCCCGATCCCAGTTAGTCAATATTTTGGACTTACTGCCTAAGCCGAATGAGAATGCAGAATGTAACGTCAGCTCATCGCAAAACTTTATCGGCAAATTTCTGTGTGCGCCTTACGATTCTGCCCAAACTGCAAAGCTCCTTATATTGTGTTTTATATCAGGATTTGCAGAACGTTTTGTACCCGATGTACTTGATAGTTTAATCAGACGGGCAAAAAATTGAACCCACAGAATTACACGATGGGTTCAATTAACAGACATCATTTAGTGATTACATCCCGCACCGTGGATATGTCCGTGTGAATTTTCATCCTTGGTGGCTAATCTTACACCAACAATTTCTATGGCAAAATTCAAAGCCAAACCTGCCATGGGATGATTGCCATCAATTGTTATGTCATCACCGTCTATTTTCATGATGGTGACAATACCTGAACCGGAATTTACTGCTGCGTGAAATTGCATTCCGACTTCCAAATCGTCTATGCCATCAAACATCTCCCTTGACACAACTTGAATCATATCCTCACTAAATTCGCCATAAGCGTCTTCTGGCTCAATACGCACATCGAATTTATCGCCGGTATTTTTATTATTCAGTGCTTTTTCCAGTCCAGAAATAATATTTCCCTTACCATGTAAGTAAACCATCGGTTCACCGCCAGCCGTGCTGTCAAGTACTTCCCCCGCATCGTTGGTCAAAGTATAGTGAATAGTTACGGCAGTATTGTTGGCAATTTGCATGGTAAAACCTTATTATTTAAAAATGTCGGGTATGATACCGTTTTGTGTATTTGTTGTCTTATATTTTCATGGCTATATACAAGTTGCAGGTTGTGCAGGATTTATTTCAGCCAACACTTTGAAATTTCTACAGGTTAGTTTGACTAACCTGTGCTTTGTATATAGCCATGTATATTTTTACTAATTGCCTATTAAATCATAAATATAACTCATACTGTACTTTGCGGCGAGGCAATCTAAATCGACACCACTAATGTTGCCAAAAATAACTAAATGTAACTTGATAGCACGATTGCGAGAATTCCTGACGAACATAATCAATTTTTTCGATGCAGATTGGATAGCTCACTTTCGTTGCTAAAACCTCGATTTAACGCCGTGTTTCTTTTTAGTATCGTACAGAAAATTCTGCTCAAAAATTTATTGTGCAAGAACGTTAAAACTCTGTACTGAAATGAGGTCGAGGCAATATCAATCAGATTACAAGAATAATATCTTGCAAATATTCGGCTGATTGTTATAATTGTAAGTCTTTGTTGGGTCGTTAGCTCAGCTGGTAGAGCACTGCACTTTTAATGCGGTTGTCGCGCGTTCGAGCCGCGCACGACCCACCACCAAAGATATTGATTGTAAGTATTTCAAGCAAGATTGCCCGTCGAGTTGAAGCATTAAAACCGTAGCAAGTCGTTAATTAGGCGTGCTTCTGTTTTAGTTGTTCAATCAGATGGCGTAATAAACCATAAAATAAATCTCCTAGACCATCCATGGCAGGATACGAGCCAAAGATATTTTTTGTGAAGCTTGATCGGCTGTTCGATCACTCCCCTTAGCATGGCTTTTCCATAACTACTTATGCAATATCCAGCAGTACAGATGGTTGAATGACCCTAAGAAACTTGGTTGATGACTGACGTATCTTCATAAAAAGTCACTTCGCCTGTGGAAATTTCATGGCTGCCACCCACGATACCGATAGAACCATACTCTAGCATTTCTTTTAAATTGGGCTGCACTCTAAGATGGCGTGTACCGTGCGTTTTACATTGATAGTCGAGACTTTTTCCACAAAATCATCGTTACCTGAATGGCGGTTTTCTGTCTCCGTTTTTTCATCATAAACAGCAGGTTGCAGTTTAGCCAATAAGGCAGTAAGGTTGCCCATTTCAACATGGTCGCAAGCACCTTTGACTGCACCGCATTTGGTATTACCCAGCACGACAATGAATTTCAAGCCTGCATCTTTATAGGCAAATTCCATGCTGCCTAGGATGTCTTCGTTGATGATGTTGCCTGCAATCCGTACGCTGAAAATATCACCTAAACCTTGATCGAATATCAATTCAGCGGACGTGCGGGAATCGATGCAGCTTAAGATGATGGCGAACGGGTGTTGAGCATCGGAGGTTTAGTTGACTTGTTGTAATAGGTTACGGCTGACCTTTATGTTATTCTCAAACCGCTTGTTGCCTTCTTTTAACAATTCCAATGCCATAACAGGAGTGATGCTGTCTTGCATTGCTTTCGTGAGTGTTTTCATGTGATTGCTCCGCTTTAAGTTTAAGTAAAAGTGATTAAAGTAAATGGGTTGGGTACGCAAGCTGCTGTCATTTCACGTCAACAGGAACATAAACGCACTGCTCATCCAGACGGAGTGAATAAGGATAAGTTTGATTTTCTGGTTTGTGCGCTTGCTGTGCCAAGCATACAGTGTCTGATATTTGTAGGTGTACAGTTTGAAGATGAGGTAATCCCGAAGCCTTCGTAGCAATGTCAACAATTGCCGCCATAACAACACGGTTGTACCGATACCGACGACGATGCTCAAATAAAACACAATCAGTTGTGCCAAAGCCTTATCAAAACCAAAACTATGCGTTAACAGCTCTTCTAGCAAAAAAGAGGTTGCTTCATAAAATGTATGAACTCCCACAACAATGGAATGGGCAATAACATCAGGAAATTTAATCGAGTAGATTAAGGCCGTAATGCACAGCAGCCATTTAATAACGGTTAATACTTTGGTTTTGTTTTGAAAAATCTCGTTTGTCATCAGTTGAGATCCTCTTAGTTCAATCGGTTAATCATTGCGTATTGCCGCGACACCTAAAACGGCGTGGTAATCTGCGACACTCCTGAACAAGCTGGCGTCCGCTTCGGCATACAGCAAGGCAGCATCGCCCGTGGCGATTTCCCGCAAGTTCACGAACAATAAAGTGCTTTCGCCTAACTCAAAGCGGATTTTTTCGCCGTCTTCCAGTTGTTCTGCGGCATTGAGTTGTTCGGCACTTAAGTTCAGACGTTTTCGCACGGCAGAAAGTGCCGAATACACGTCTTTGACTTCCGCTGAAATCCGGTCATCTTGCAACCTTTTATCAAGATTCAAACGATGGACATTAGCGGCAGCAACCTGGGCGCGTCCGGTGGCGGTGCGTTGTTGCAGGGGAATATCAATATTTAAGCCTAGATACAATTCGTTGCGGTTAATCTTATCGCGGCTATCGCCGCCGATGTCATTAGCTGCAGTGACGGTAAAATCAATGCCCGGCGCACGTTGGTTTTGTTGCAATTCCAGTTCTGTCTGTGTTTGTTTGGCTTGCAATTCCAGACGTTTAGATTCAGGCCGTTGATTGAGCGATGTTTGCAAGGCTTCGTCCATGCTGACGATTTTTATTGAATCAGGATTCGGAAAATGTTCTGGCAGTTGCTCATCGGTGGGAAGCTGGGGTTGGCCGGCATCATCTCGCCAATACAGCGATAATTGGATGGCGCTTTGTTCCAATAAGCGTTGTGCCGCAACCACCCGCTCTTGTCGTTCGATAATAGCCCGTTGGTTGTCCAGGGCTTCAAACTCGGGTATATCGCCTGCTTCTACCCGTTCCCGTATGCCTTGGTCGCGCTGTTCGGCAATCTGCAGCAAATGCTTGGCTACCATCAATCGCTGTCCTGCCAGCACCCAATCCCAATAACGGTAGGAGGCAATCCGGGTCGCCTCGATCAAGGCCTGTTCATACTCGTGCCCAGCGATTAATTGGCCTAATTCCGCCTGTTGTAAACTGGCTCTACGGCGGTCAATGTCGCGATTGCGCCATAAGGGCACATTCACCCCGATGCGGGCTTCCCCACTGTCGGTGGTCTGGCTTTTGCCCTCATAAACGGCATAATCGCCAATGCCACGCCGCCAGCCACCAAAAAAAGTCGTGCCCCAAAGCTTAGTGGGTTGCTCCAGGCTAACGTCATTGTTTTGGTTTTCATACAAACCTGTAACAGACCAGCGGTTTTGGGATTTTAATAAGGTATCAAAGCCGCCCTCTGCCGCAGTGAGTTCACCTGCGGCCACTTGCTTGCGTTGTTCGGCAGCCAGCAAGCTGGGGAAAGATTTTTTTGCCGCAGTCAAAACGTCCTCAAGTGACAATATCGAAGCCTTGTTTTCTGGGTTTTCCACTCCCAGACCAATGGCCGGCAGCAAGGTAAGTACCACAATAACAAGCCTTATCATGCGTCCTTACCTTCATCGTTTTTGGGCTTGTAATCGTCCTGTTTTGCAGGATTACCTTTGTTAATTTCAGAAGAATAAGGCTCTGGCAGTATCAACGGTGGAAAGCCATTGAAAATCCGCCACAATTCATATCCCAGCGTAACTTGTCCCAACAGTACCCAACCGTTCACGCGCACACCTTGACGTAAAAAACGCACTTTCGGCCACTCAATGTCTTCAAGATCTGGCCTGACCACTACCCGAAAATGACCTTTACCGTCATCGGTTGCATCAATCAAGACTACCCGACCACCAAAGGAGCCTACCGAAAACTCAGGCCAACCGCCAAACTGTATCGCGGGATAGCCTTCAAATTGCAAGCGGACTCGGCTACCCGTCACAATCAAAGGAAGATCATTCCCATCAACCCATAATTCAACCGCACGTTCTTTAGTGTCCGGGACAAAAATAGCCAATGCCTGTCCAGGCTTCACCATTTCCGCCCATGGATTTGCCAATAAGCGCAGGACAATCCCATCCCGAGGCGCGGTAACCGTTTGGGTTTGTTGTCGCGCCAAGCGGGTTTGCAATTTTAGGATGTCTGCACGGACACTGTTTTGGTCTTCAATTGCCTTGTTTAAGTCGGCACGGGATTTTTCAACATTAGCCGATGCATCTGCCACCAGTTTTTGCCAATCCGACGTAAAGGCATCCACTTCACTTTTTGCGGCTTCTAACGCCGCTTGTGTCCTTTCCACTTCTGCGGCACGTTGAGCCATTTCAAGTTGGGATAATTCCAGCGTCCGCTGCGAAGCCAACCCTTTCGATCGCAATTGTTGTTGCCGGGATAGGTTTAGGGTGGCGGTCTGTTTCGCTGCTTTAGCGGCTTGTACAGATTGGTCGGCAGCTTTACGCCGTTCATTCGCCATATCCACACGGGATTGCGCCGCTGATATGGCCTGGGGACGGGCGCGTTCTGTCATCCGCAATTGTTCACGGAAGGTGTTGACGCGGTTGTCGGTGGCTTCTTGCTTTGCCAATGCGGCTTTCTGTTCGCTTTCCAGACGTTGCAGTAACTGTGGGTCGTTATCCAGTAATTCTGCCAATATGTCGCCTTGCTTAACCTGCGAGCCTTCCCTGACCAGCCAACGCGAAATTCGGCCATCCACCTGTGCACTAATGAGTTGTTGACGGTCAGCAGGGGTGTAAGCAACCACTCGTCCGAGGCCGCGCACGTTTTGTTGCCAAGGAGTAAACCCTAAAAATAAAAACAGGAGCAGGAACAATTTGAGCAATCCCCGCGCAATACGTTTGGCAACGGGTGCTGTCTCTACCGTTTTTAAGGTATTAATGACGGATAATAAAGGTCGGCTTGAATCATCAATGTGTTTCATAAGCCACCTTGATTCTCTTCATTCATATTCAATATCATGCCGTTATCAAGTTTGATTATGCGGTCAAATCGAGCAATGATGTCGGCGCATTGACTAGTCACGATCAATGTCCACGGCGTATTTTTGGCTAGCAAATGGTCAAGAATCGTTGGTAATGCTCGGTTATCAATTCGATCCAGCACCTTGTCCAACAACAGCAACCGCGGTCGCCCGATCATTGCCCGTGCCAAGGTTAAGCGTAAGCATTGTTCATGAGTTAATGGCGAACCATTCGGTAATAACTGGGTTTCCAAGCTGTCAGGTAATTCTGCAATGGTGCCGACCAAACCAACATGATCCAATATTTGCCTGACTTCCGTTAACGTCAGCGCACGCCCCATGCTAATGTTATCCAGAAATGTGCCAGCAAAGATCTCAGCGTCCCTCACTAGGCTGACGGTATTGCGTAACAGCCCAAGATTAAGGTCGCGAAGGTCTTGGCCGTTCAAACAAACCTGACCAGAACTGGGTTGGCGTAGGCCATAGATAACATCGAGTAAGCTACCTTTATCCATGCCTTCGGTAATAACTAGGCGTGAGCCCGGGACTAGCTGTAAACTGATATTATTAAGCGCATCTAAGTGTATCCCTCCAGGTAATGAGAGGTTTTCAATAGCTACCTTATAGGGTTCTTCTATAAGTTCTGGCGCTCCGCCTTTGTCTGTTTCCTGCGGCAAATCCAATAGATACCCAAGCTTATCGACACTCGCCAACATGTCGTAAAAGTTTTCCAAGGTTTTACCCAGGCGGGTTAATCCGTAGATCATTGCACCAACGACCAATTCCGCTGCAATCAGTTGCCCTAAGCTAAGTTGGTTGGAAATCACCATCCAGCCACCCATCCCCAACAATAAGGTATTGGCAAGCGTGTGCAGAATTAACGCGCCAATATTTTGGCTGGACAACACCTTGAAATGCACCGAGCAAGCATCAACATAGGCTTGCGCAATATGGTCGGTTTGGGCGTTAAGATAAGCTTTGTTTTCGGACGATTTGCTTAAAATAGGATTCGCCGCTATATCCTCCAGCCAAGCCGCAGCCTTATATTTCGCCTTTGATTGCTCAATGGCAGACGCCAAGCCATTTTTGCCCATCCCAAACAAAATAAAGGCCAAGGCACTAACAAAGAACAGGTCAAAAGCCAGCAATAGCGGATGATAAAACGCCAACAAGATCATGCCGATTAAAGTCTGCAACACATAGCCCAGTGTTTCCAGCAACATCACCGAAGCCGTTTTCTGTAACGTCACCACATCAAAAAAACGGTTGGTTAATTCCGGTAGATGGTGTTCGTCTTTTTCAGCATAACGGGCTTGCTGTAAGCGGGTAGCTGTTTCCCCAAACATGCGAACAAATACCCGTCGTTGCAACATTTCGACCACATAAAACTGTAGGGCGACCAAGCTGTTACTAAAACCCAATAAGACCAGCAGCACCAAGGTGAGCACCAACAATGGCTGAAACAAGGCACCGAACGCAATGGTGTTGACGAGCGCTTGGACAGCAACTGGTGTGGCTAACGACAGAACGCCTATACCAACACCGTAAGTGATTAGAATTTTGATGTCTTCACGTTCTAGCGTGATTAGCTTTTGTAATCTCTGGAAGGGGCTGAGCGAGTTATTCATACGAAATTAGTACCGAACAGATCATTTACTTTTCCTTATAACAACTTTACAATCTTAAATGATAAACAAACAACTGTTATAGATAGTAATACTATCATTATTGGTTGTAAAGATTATTTTGGCTTGTCGCTAACGGTTTTTTATTCCGTTTCTGTAAAACCAAGATATTAATCTGTAACTAATTTAATTAAAGCAAAACAGAAATTATGGTAATTGAATTGCAGATAAAGATGAATGAGAAGTTATTTCTTAGGAACCCGGAGCAATCTGAACTGGGGAAGAAAATAATCATGCATAGCATCCAGCTAATACACAAAAGCGGCTTTGAAGCCTTTACCTTCAGAAAGCTAGCCGAGGATATTGGGACGACCGAAGCGGGTGTTTATCGGTACTTTGAAAACAAACACCGTTTGCTGATTTATATTGTCGCCTGGTATTGGACATGGCTGCAATACCAAGTCATGTATCAAACAAATAATATTAACGACCCCATCGTTAAGCTTAAAATGATCATCAAGCTATTGGCTACAACAGTGGAAGATGATCTCAGCACCAGTTATGTCGATGAGGGTCTGTTGCATCAAATCATAATCACCGAAGGTTCCAAAACTTATTTAACGAAACGGGTGTCGGAGGACAATAAAGACAAGTTATTTAAGCCTTACAAAGACTTATGCGCCCATATCGCTAACATTATTAAGGAGTGCAATCCGAATTATTGCTATCCAAAATCATTAGCCTCCACCATTATTGAAATGGCACATTTCCAGAATTTTTTTATGAACAACCTGCCATCCTTAACTGATTTCGGGCAAGGAAAAGACGATAACAGCATTATCGCTTTCCTTGATGACTTGGTATTTAAAACTATAGCTGTATAATTCTAGATTATTGATTGTGTTAGCTTTATTAGTTAGCTAGTAAATTAATCAGGATTTGTTCGTAGATAGCTGACAGCACTTCAAGATCATTCACGGCTATATGTTCGTTGATTTTATGGATGCTTTCGTTCAATGGCCCCAGCTCGATGACTTGTGCGCCAGTTGGTGCGATAAAGCGACCGTCTGAGGTGCCGCCGCCCGTGTCGTCTTTGGTTTCATAGCCATTGATGGTTTTGATAGCAGCATGGGCGGCTTCAATCAGTTCGCCACGTTTAGTAAGGAAGGGATTGCCGGACAAGCGCCATTGCATATCATAGCTAAATCCGTGTTTATCCAGAATAGCGTGAGTGCGTTTTTTGATGATGTGTTCATCTAATTCCGTGGAAAAACGTAGATTAAATTGTACTTCCACGTTGCCGGGGATGATGTTCTCCGCCCCCGTACCTGAATGAATATTGGAGACTTGCAAGCTGGTTGGTGGGAAGTTGTGATTGCCTTGATCCCAAACTTCTTCCGTTAATTCCTTTAACGCAGGAGCAAAATTATGGATGGGATTATTGGCAAGTTCAGGATAAGCGACATGACCTTGAATGCCTTGGATCGTTAGTTTGGCACATAGAGAACCACGTCGTCCTACGCGAATTACATCGCCGATTTTTTTGTCACTGGACGGCTCACCGACTAAACACCAGTCTATTTTTTCGTGTCGGGCTTCCAAAATTTCCACGACTTTAACAACGCCATTGGTGGCTATGCCTTCTTCATCGCTGGTCATCATTACCGCAATTGATCCTTGATGATGAGGATGATTGGCAACGAAGCGTTCAACAGCGGTTACGAAGGCTGCAATACCGCCTTTCATGTCGGCAGCACCGCGCCCATAGAGTTTGCCATCGCGGATAGTTGGTTCAAACGGCGGCGAAACCCAGGCATCCAAAGGGCCAGTCGGTACAACATCCGTATGTCCCAAAAATACGAACAACGGTTTTGCAGTTCCTTTACGTAGCCAGAGATTTTGCGTATCGACAAAATCAAGTCGTTCTTCGCTAAAACCTAATGGCTTGAGGCGATCTGTCAGCACATCTTGACAGCCTTCATCCTTGGGTGTGACGGAAGGACGGCGGATAAGGTCGTTGAGGAGTTCCAGGGTGTTGCTCATGTTAACTTGGCTTGGTAGATTTCTGGTTTAAAACCGATCAAGAGTTCACTGCCGGTATTTAAAATCGGTCGTTTAATCAAGGTAGGGGTGTCCAACATAAGCTGCAAAGCTTTTTCTTCCGTGAGATTAGCTTGTTGCTCGGTACTCAGTTGCCGCCAACTGGTGCTGCTGCGGTTAAGCATGGTTTCCCAGCCCAAATCAGCAGCAAAATGTTGAAGCTGTTCCGACGCTAATCCATCGACACGGTAATCGTAGAACTGATATGCGATACCGTTGCTGTCTAGCCACAACCGCGCTTTTTTAACGGTATCGCAGTTTTTTATGCCATAAAGCACAGGCATAATTACAACTGGCTGTTCAGCAATTCATCAATATCAGGCAGTTCTTTGTCGGATTTGCAGCGGATTTTATACAGATCGACGAATTCCATAAAGGCTTGCTGTAAGTCTTCAAGAATTTCCTCCTCATTTTCCCGCTCATCTTCGGGAACCTCGCTTGATTCTAAATACTCTTGTTGGAGAGCGATTTCGCTGTTAAGGGCAAGGGTCGCGTAAATGATGGCATTGTTGGATATGTTTTCGCTCATGGTATGCTCATGGTTAAAGTTAAAGAGATTTAGTTATACTTATTGCACTTGCTTTTGTTACAAACGATCGCCATATTCTTTTACAGCCACCGCTAGAGCTGTATCTACCCAGCGAGTAAAGGCAGCTATAACATCATCAGCATTTGTCTTATTGGTAATCACAAATGGTTCAAGCGAACATACAAAGAAGTTTTCTTTCACAGATTGTCTGTCGTCAGAATCCTCAAAGGATTCCAATGTTGCAAAGGCTGTTACTTCCATAATCCCAGATAGCTCTCGGCCAATGTGATGAAAAGATGTAATAAATACAAGTCGTTCACGATTAGCGCGAATAGTTGCTTTTACAAAATAGTGATCTTCTGAGAAATTGATGAATTTTCCAGTTTCATTAGCAGAAGCAATGAGTTCATATTTATACCAATGGGAATTTCCTTTATCTTGACCGCCTTCACCAACAAATATGTCGGCTTCAGCTATTCCAGAGATTACATTCTTAAGCTCAGTAAACGCTTCTTGAAGCGAATAACGCGCTTTTGATCGAAGTTTTATTGCAACATTATTGACTTCTCGAAGCTCTGTGTATTTTGCTAAACGACGTTTTCCGAACTTGTCCGCTAAACCAGCTATTACTGCTGACGTGAGATTTTTTTGTTCGTAAATCTCAGCATCTGCATCAATGCTTAACGCTTGTAAGATAGCAGAACGCTCTAAACGTGCAAATAATGAAGCTAATGAAGAAAGATTGTTTGCGTCAGCAAGTTCAAGAGCAGAAATGTATTCGATGCGAAGGTCTCTATCTATTACTAACGGTAATAATTGTGCTCGCAATAGAACAAGAGTAGTAAGTGTTCTCGCCAAGCGGCCATTACCGTCTTGATAAGGGTGGATTTGTGTAAACCTGTGATGAAACCATGCGGAAACAATAATCGGATCCTCTGACCCATATTCATTGAGCCAGTTGAGTAAATTGTCCATCTCTGACTCGACATGAACTGGCGGACAATATTCATGAGTAGCTCCATCAGGACGTTTTGGATTATTTGGATGCTCTTTAAATTTACCCTTTAAAAGCGAAATTTCAAACTGTTTTCCAAATTGATCAATTGCTATTGTTGTTTCTTGATGCCCCGTGATAATGACGTGTAATTCATGAATAACGGACTTTGTAAGGGGACGGTTTTTAGCAATGCAATCTATAACAAGTTGAATAGCAGCTTCCTGATCTCGAAGAATATCAATTAGCCTTGATGGCTCTATGTCTGTGCTTGAACGGGAAACGATCTCTTCTACAAATCCGGTTGCTATCAATGCTTCTGTAGTACCTCTATCAAGATCATACAATCTTTCCAAGATTCCCGTTTCCACACTCAATCTACGGACAAGTCTCTGATTAAAGTCACGAAAACTACCTTCACTTGAATCTTGTAGGCGATTTTTAAATGCACGCCAGGAATCATAGAGTGAGTGCATTGAGGCAAGATCAATTTCGCGATCTTCGTCCGATAGAGGTTCGATTGGTTTCCAAATATAACTTGCCATATCAATTTCCCAATACAATCTCGTGATTAACAGAATGCAAAGAGCATCAATTGCTTTCTAATCCCGCAACAACTCATTAATGCCTGTTTTGCTACGTGTTCGTTCATCGACTTGCTTGATGATCACCGCACAATACAGGCTGTATTTGCCATCGGATGAAGGCAGGTTGCCGGAGACGACAACCGATCCGGCCGGGATGCGTCCATAGCTGACTTCGCCGGTCATGCGGTTGTATATTTTAGTGCTTTGACCAATATAAACGCCCATCGAGATAACGCAGCCGTCTTCAACAATAACACCTTCTACGACTTCGGAACGTGCGCCGATGAAGCAATTGTCGCCGATAATGGTCGGGCCCGCTTGTAAAGGTTCTAGCACACCGCCGATACCGACGCCGCCGGAAAGATGGACATTTTTACCGATTTGGGCGCAAGAACCCACCGTTACCCAGGTGTCAACCATCGTGCCGCTGTCTACATAAGCACCTATATTGACGTAAGATGGCATCAGGATTGCGCCCGGTGCAATGTACGAGCCGCGACGTGCGACAGCATTGGGTACGACGCGTACGCCAGCCTTGGCGAAGTCTTCTTCAGAATAGTTGGAGAATTTACACTCGACCTTATCGTAATAACGGGTGTTGCCCCCGTCCATCAGGCGATTTTCGTTGATGCGGAAGGACAATAGCACGGCTTTTTTCAGCCATTGGTTCGTCACCCAGTCGCCATTGATTTTTTCGGCAACACGGGCTTTGCCGGTGTCGAGCAAGTTTAGTGCTTCGTTGACGGCATTGCGTACTTCCGCTGTGGCATTTGCTGGAGTGATGTCGGCGCGTTGTTCAAAGGCATTGTTGATGGTGTTTTCTAGTTCAGTCATGGTTATTACTTTTAGTTTAAGGTGGTTATGAAATTTTTGATTCGATGTGCGGCTTCGATACAGTCAGCCAATGGCGGGACTAATGCTATACGAACGTAATTTTGACCGGGGTTAATATTAGCGAATTCGCGGGATAAGTAACTGCCGGGCAAAACTGTAATGTTTTCTTTGGCAAAAAGTTGTTGGGCGAATTCGGTATCGGCAGTTGCTCCAGGCAACTTACTGTACTTTCCCTGACCTTGTAGGTCGTTAGACAAGTTTGTTTTTAGCCATATATAAAAGCTAGCTTCAGGTTTGCTAACATCGCAGACATTGCTAAGTATGTCGATAAAGGCGGCAAATTTGGCACGGTACAATTGGCGATTTTCGATGACATGTGCCTCATCCTGCCAAGCATGAATACTGGCGTGTTGAGTTGGCAAAGGCATCGCACAGCCTTGATAGGTACGGTATTGAAAATAAGATTGTAAAATTTTCGCATCGCCCGCAACAAAGCCAGAACGTAACCCCGGTGCATTGGAGCGTTTAGATAAGCTATGGAAAACTAAGCAACGATTAAATGTCGTATTGCCCATTTCGTAAGCGGTTTGTAACAAGCCGACTGGCGGATTGTCTTCGTCATCATAAAGTTCGCTGTAGCATTCATCCGAGGCGATGATGAAACCGTATTTTTCAGCCAGCTGAACCAGTTTTTCCTGACTGGCTTGAGGCATAACCGCACCACTGGGATTGCCCGGCGAGCAAATATAAATCAACTGGCAGCGTTGCCATACGTCTTCGGGTACGGAATCAAAATCCGGCAGATAACCATTTGCTTCTACCGTATTCAGGAAATAAGGTTCCGCACCTGCCAATAAAGCCGCACCTTCATAAATCTGATAAAAGGGGTTGGGCATGATGACGATGGGCTTTGCTGAAACATCAACCATGCATTGTGCTATCGAAAACAAGGCTTCGCGTGTGCCACTTACGGGCAAAACCTGGGATTCGGGATCAATCGCCTCATGTGGGATTTTGAAACGAAAACTCAACCAATCGGCAATCGCCTGCCTTAATAAGGGAATGCCTTTGGTGGTTGGGTAAGTACCAAGTCCTTTTATGTGTTCAAAGAGCGCATCCTGAATAAATGCTGGAATTGGATGTGTTGGCTCACCAATGGATAAGCTGATATGCGCTTTGTGTTCTGGCGCAATAATACCTTGCTTAAGTTGCGCCAGTTTTTCAAAAGGATAGGGATGGCAAAGTGCTAAACCTGGGTTCATGCTCAAATACAGCGCGGTTGCTTGCCCATAGCTTGCGCTTGTTGAAATAAACCCATCGCTTGCGGCATGTGCTGCTCCAGATTTTGAATGCGAGTGGCATGGGAAGGGTGGGTAGACATAAATTCGACCGACTGTTTACCTTGCGTGGCTTGCTCCATCTTCTGCCACAATCCGATGCTTTGCCTAGGATCAAACCCCGCTTTCGCCATCAAATCCACACCAATAATATCGGCTTCGCTTTCCTGCGTACGTCCATACGGTTTAAGAACGCCGTATTCTGCACCAACGCCCAATAATCCAAAGCCAAGTTGACCCAAGGCAGATGTTGGCATGGTCATCGCTTGCAATACGTTCAGGCCTTGGCTCATCGCCATTTCTTGCGAAGCCCGTTCATTACTGTGTTTAGCCTGAACATGACCAATCTCATGACCAATAACAGCAGCCAGTTGTTCCTGATTATCGACTAATTGTAGCATTCCGGTATGTACGCCAATTTTATTGCCAGGCAGTGCAAACGCATTAGGGCTGTTGTCTTCAAAGACCACGACTTCCCAGTTACCACCCACAACCTGCGTAATGGCGTTAGCTATACAGGTCGTTGCCTGATTGTACTGATTGTTATAGCTGAGTTTTTTATCTCTTTTTAAGGTATCAAAGGCCTGCAAACCCATCTGATTGATTTGCGTGTCAGGCATAAAGATGAACTGACTTCTGCCAGTGGGACTGGTCGCACAAGCGGTTAGTAAACACGTAATTAATGCGATAGGAAATAGTTTGCTAAACATACACAAAACCTATAAAAGCGAGTAAGGATTGCCATTTTAACGTAATTTGAGAGTGTATAAGTAATTAAAATTACACGTAGACATTAACTTTAGGCTACATTTTACTGATAGTGAACAACCATCATATAAAATAAAAATTGCTGATATAGTTACCAAAACACGACAGGAGCTTCCCATGCTAAAGACCCACGGTTACGCCGCGCATAACAACCATTCACCGTTAGTACCATACAGTTTTGAGCGCAGAAACCCAGGTGCAAATGACGTTCAAATTGAAATCCTGTTTTGCGGCGTGTGCCATTCTGATATTCATCAGGTACGAAATGAATGGGGTAATGCCAATTTTCCTATGATTCCTGGTCATGAGATAGTTGGCAAAGTAACCGCAATAGGCAATCAAGTTACTGGATTTAGCGTTGGCGAGACGGTCGGCATAGGCTGTCTGGTGGATTCCTGCGGTGTATGTTCGGATTGTGCCGATAATCTGGAACAATTCTGTAATTCGGCAACCTTTACCTACAACTCAGCCGATAATATCTCAGGTGGCAATACCTACGGCGGCTATTCTTCCCAGATCGTCGTCAATCAACATTTCGTACTGCATATTTCCGATAAGCTAGATGCCGCTGCAGCCGCGCCGCTGTTATGTGCGGGCATTACCACCTACTCGCCGTTAAACCATTGGCAAGTCGGCAAGGGCGATAAAGTTGGCATTGTGGGCTTAGGTGGGCTTGGACACATGGGCGTTAAATTCGCCCGTGCAATGGGGGCGCATGTTGTGCTATTTACCACCTCGGCAAGCAAAGTGGACGATGCTATCAGGCTAGGCGCACATGAAGTCGTCATTTCCAAAGATACCGAAGCCATGCAACAACATCGGCTCAGTTTTGATTTCATCTTGAATACGGTCGCTGCTGCCCACAATTTAGACAGCTTTACTGAACTGCTCAAACGCGATGGCACTTTATGTTTGGTCGGTGTACCCGATCAACCACACCCCTCCCCTGCAATCGGCAACCTAATTTTTAAACGTCGCCAAATTGCCGGATCGCTAATCGGCGGTCTAAAAGAAACCCAGGAAATGCTGGATTTTTGTGCCGAACATAATATCGTCTCAGATATAGAAATCATCCCAATACAAAGGATAAACCAAGCCTACGAGCGCATATTGAAAAGTGATGTTAAGTATCGGTTTGTTATCGACCTGGCAAGCTTGGAAGCTAAATGAAAGATTTAAGAGTAGCGTGATTCTCGATCAATCGTCTCAATCAATCGTCTCCACCCAACGACAGCGTTCATTAACCATTTTAGATGCTCTGATGTTACCAATTCCCTTGGCGATCAAAGCAATAACGCGATCATCTGTACCATAACCAACATGCGCTTCCAAAGGATTTGCGACCTTACCAAAATTGAAGGCATTGATGATTTTTGCTACGTTGATGTTGATATTGGTCACCTCAGTACACAATCTGGAATCTAGGTATTTCTCCACGAATCCTTGTGGGATAGCGTAACTTAATAGATCGTTCGGATCGCTAAAAGCAATGATCGGGGTATTTGCCAGTATGCGCTGTTCGTATTTATCCCCGCCTGGTAAACAATAAGATGGCTTTTGATTACTTACTTCCGGCATTTTTTCGCCTAATTGCAATAGGGGTAATTGATTGGACATCATGTAAATAGGCAGTTTTTTATGCTTTAAAGCTTCCTTAAAATCAACATCGCGCCTATCAATCCGCGTCGCTATACGCTGTAAGCCGTCGATAGTAATGCGACTCCCAAGGCTGTGCGATACAAAGGCGTACTGATCGACAACCAAATTTTTAATCAATCCATCATCATTAAAGGAACAAACTTGGGCTTTGCCCTCGGAAATAGTTTGCCAATCGCTTTTAATCATCCAGCAAAATGCTTGCCCAAAAGAGACTAAAATATCGTCCCGGCTCTCCCCCAAATAAATGATCGGATCAGGCCCTGTGCTATTGGAGAATTGTTTCATCAGGTTGTTTATTTCTGCTCGGCGAAAAGCATATTCTCCTGAATTATCATAAGCTAACACTTCTTTCTTCTCAGCAGTAATAGCAGACCACGTTAATTCATAGAACATCAGCTCCTTGCTTCTGTCTTTACTCAGCAACCTGACAACGCTTAAATTACCAAGGTTTTTGCTAGTATCGTGATTACTGGTTAAAGGGATATTCTTTTTCAGGGCGGACATCACGGGTAAATCCAGTTCTGCGGCTAACTTTTCGACAAATTGCGTAGAATATCCTGGCAGGTGATCGCCCACACCATGCACCATCAGGACTTTCATCTTGCCATGCCTATTGTCCAGAAACGGCGCAAGCCCATCAAAGGCTTTGCCCCAAATTTCACAAACACGGGTGTCCACGGCATCCTGTTTTTCAAAAAAGGCTTCAACCATGCCCTTACCCATACTGGAACAAGCACTCAAGGAAATCGTTAAGGATGACAAAAAGAAAATTTTAAATAGAAGTTTCATGCGTTATAGTGAAAGCCGTGAGAAAAAACCTGCAAAATACTACCACTTACAAGGGAAAATGAGTAATGCACAGGCTGGTAAAATTAAGGAATTTCTGATTAAGTTCTTCAACAGGCTTCCTTCGACAGGCTTCCTTCGACAGGCTCAGGACGAACGGTAACGGGTTGATTGCGTTCGTGGTGGGCCTGTCGAACCATGAACGCAATCAACTTATTCAGAAATTCCTTAACTTTACACCTACCAAATATCTTATGAGACAAAGATTAACCAACCTGATTGCCGTGCTGTTGATAAGCGTTCCCGCCTTGCTACGGGCGGAGAATTTAATGGACATTTACGAACGTGCCTTGCAAAACGATCCGATTGTCAAGCAAGCCGAAGCCAAACAATCGACTGCCCGGGAAAGCAGGAACCAGGGACTTGCACGGTTTTTTCCTACTGTAGCCGCCACAGGGGCATCAGGCAGGGAATGGCGACATAATAGAATATCAAATCTAAACAATTTATTTCCTTCCAATCAGGAGTATTGGAACCATACTTTCAGCGTTAATTTAACCCAACCGCTGTTCCACTGGGATCATTGGGTGCAATTAAGCCAGTCCGATAATCAAATTGCCCAGGCTGAGGCAGAATATCAGGCCGAGTTACAGAAGCTGATGGTGAGGACGACCGAAGCTTATTTTAATGTGCTGTCAGCCCAGGATAACCTGCAATTCACGGTATCGGAAAAACAGGCGATTGCAAAGCAGCTTGAACAAGCCAAGGGACGCTATGAAGTAGGCATCATTCCCATCACCGATGTCTACGAAGCACAGGCCGCTTTCGACCAGACCACTGCCAATGAACTTGAAGCCGCCAACAACCTGGACAACCAAAAAGAAGCCTTAAGGGAGATTATCGGCGACAGTGAAGCATTGGTAAGTTCCCTAGGTGAAACCCTGCCCCTAAAAAAACCTGTGCCAGACAATATGTCAAAATGGGGCGAAACCGCAGAAACCAATAACCTGAGCATTATTGCCGCCTTCAACCAAATGGAAGTAGCACACAAAGACATCGACATACAACGCAGCGGCCATTTACCTAAACTGGACTTGGTTGGCGCTTACGGCGTATCAGAAAATGGCTCTGCGTTCGGGCCACGCGGTGATAACCAAAGTATAGGCGTGCAATTGAATGTGCCTTTATTTGAAGGCGGCGCAGTCAATTCCAGGACCCGGCAAGCCAGCTTTGAATATGAAGCCGCCAAAGAAAATTTGACCGCTGTCAAACGCTCGGTAAAACGCCAAGTCAATAACACCTACCGCAGCATAATGACCAACATCAGCCGCATAGAAGCCCTCAATGCAACGGTAACATCAGCGTCCAGTGCCTTGGAAGCCTCCGAAGCCGGATTTGAAGTCGGCATACGCACCATGGTTGATGTACTCGGCGAACAACGTAACGTCTACCGCGCCAAACGCGACTTGTCCCGCGCCCGTTATGATTACCTGATTAACACCATCAAACTAAAGCAAACAACCAGCGACCTCACTCAAAATGATCTTGAATTAATTAATGGCTTGTTGGTGACTAGCTCTACCCCGCTAAAATAATAGGTTGTGGGTGAGATTCGAGCCCCAACAAAAATAATCATCTAAGCATAGACATTGGGGATTCGTACCCAATCACCTGAAAAGCATGGCTGCATGAATACATCTGCCGGAACACCATCACACGAATACGGCTTACCCTGGCCTGACTACGAGCTGCTTGATGCAGGCGACGGTAAGAAACTGGAACAGTGGGGAAAGATCATTACCATTCGCCCCGACCTTCAAGCACACTACAAACCGGGATGGCCTTACGCCCAATGGCAAGCAATGGCACATTGGGAATTTGAGGAACAATCCTCAACGCAAGGTAACTGGAAAAACATCAAAGCGCATTCTCCCGAGCAATGGATTATTGCTTATGGCAAATTAAACTTCGGCTTGAAGTTAACCAAATTCAAACATGTCGGCCTTTTCCCGGAACAACAGGCCAACTGGCGTTTTATTCAAGAACAGGTTTATGCTGGTCAAAAGCTATTAAATTTATTTGCTTACACCGGTGCGGCATCGCTGGTTGCACGTGCCAATGGTGCGGAAGTGGTACATGTTGATTCGGTCAAACAAATGCTCACCTGGGCTAAGAGCAATATGGAACGCAGCTCGCTTTCCGACATCAAATGGGTGCTTGAAGACGCGTTAAAATTTGCCCAGCGTGAATTGAAACGCGGCAACAAATACGATGGCATCATCATGGATCCACCCGCCTGGGGCTTGGGAGCTAAAGGCGAAAAATGGATATTAGAAAACCATCTGTCCAGTTTGATAGAAACCGCGCACGGGCTGATGAATCCCAAAGCTTTTTTAATTCTTAACACCTATTCACCTAAAGTGACGTTGGCAGATTTGGCAAAGTCTGCCGGACCGTATTTCCCTGATAATAAAATGCACATAAAACAACTTTGGATGCAAACTAAAACCGATAAAGAACTGTTTTGTGGAAATTTATTACGGGCGATAAAGTAAAACTATTTTCCATCGTTCCCACACGGCAGGAGCAAGGAAATGAAAATGGTGGGCAAAACCACATGCTTTACTTGCTAGCCTAATATCCTACATAATGACATTACATACTAATCCCGACCATTTTTACCTTTAAGAGGAAAACACCATGAGCGAAAGAATCATTATGCGTACTGGGGAAGCCTTAGTCGCTGGCGGCCCGCCCGGCACAGCAGCCGAACCGGAAGTCATTATCGGCGAACTTGACGGCCCTGTCGGCACAGCAATTGCCAGCATGACCGCTGGACAAGTCCAAGGCCATACCCGCGTGTTTGCCATTTTGAACACCGACATCCAGGTCAGGCCAGTGACGTTGATGGTCAGTAAAGTCACCGTCAAAAATACCCGTTACACCAACATCTTAATGGGTACGGTACAAGCCGCTATCGCCAATGGCGTTTTGGATGCAGTACGTGCGGGTGATATTCCCAAAGACAAAGCCAACGATTTAGGCATCATCGTCTCTGTGTGGCTGAACCCCAGCGTAGTGACCGACGATGCGTTGGATCATAAAATCCTATTCGATATTCACCGCAAAGCCATGGCAACCGCCATCCACAAAGCGATGAATAACCAACCAGATATCGATTGGCTACTGGAAAACCAGGATATGATTACTCATAAATATTTCCAGATGGGTCTGGACGGTAAAATTTAGATACAAGTGCAAAACCCCACTAGTGGGGCTTTCGCCCTAGCCAAATTTTAGGTTAAAAGATTCAGACGGAAAACACTCAGCCTAAGCAGGACAACCTCAATTAAATAGCTTCCTGTTCTTTATCTTCCTGTGCTGGGTTTTCGGCTTTTAGAAGCTCGGCGATTAGCTCAATATGAGCCGTCAACTGCGGTATCACAGGAATTTTCCACGCTTTTCCGGCAATATGGGCGAATATATTATTCAACCAGGGTTTGTTCGATTGTACTTGTTGAATGATGAATTTGTTTGATTCACCATCGCTAATGATGGCAAAACCATCCAGCCAAACCTCAATGGCTTCTGCTTCACCGTAAAGCGTCGTTTGAACGTAAGCTTTGCGCTCGTCGGGGTCGAAACTATAGTCGGTTAATGCTGCAATGCCCTTGAACACCATATTCGCCACCCATAAGACCATCATTTTGGGTGTCCAATTAATTGCAATTTTTTACTAAACTGCTTTTAAAACTCATTTTTTGCCTTCATCAATGTCAGGGTAAGGTTGATAATTTTAACCGTTCTTTGATTTGGTCGCTAAACACAACCAAAAAAATGTTTCAAAAGTTTCCTGAAAAAACCACCTTTGCCAGTTTGATCGGCTCTGGTACGAGACGCATCGACCGCGAATGATGCGCTTCACTTCTTTCAGCGTATCCTATCGAACTAAAATAATAAATGGGTTGATTGCTACGAATAAATCAATCGAGTCCGCTCCATTGGTTCATAGACAGCGAAATACTGCTAAAATCAACACAACTTTGTGTCTATAAAAGTGTTGATACATCAAATTTCAAAATCGAAAACAACGCAATGGTGTGTCAGCACACCTCATCAAGACAATAAATGAACGAAAACCAAGCCATTGACTACATCCAGCTAGGCATCGAAAAGGGATTAATTAAACTCCTGGATGACGGCAAGCGTATCGAATACGTCGAGCAAAAGAAAAGCCGCTTATACAGTAACCCAGAAGAACAAGTGCAGTCCGAAGCTTACTGCCGCTTAATCCTCGAATATGGTTATCCCAAACACCGTGTACAAAATTTTGTTATGGTGACGATGGGGTCGGGTAAAAAAGAAGCAGATATTGTCGTTTATAACGATGATGACTGTTTAGAACCACATATTTTGGTGGAATGTAAACAACAAGAAGTTTCTGAAGCTGAATTCGCCCAATCAATTAATCAAGCCTATTCATACGCTTTTGCCTTACCCAATAATGTCAAATGGGTTTGGGTAACATCCAAGATTAAAAACGATTATTTTCAAGTTGATAAAAGTAAAAACACCCGTAAACCGGAGTCTGATATTCCGCCCTACGGCGTGGATAAATTGGCCCCTTATAAGTTTGTTAAAGCTGCGGACAAACTGAAACATAAAGAAGGTGAGCAAAAATTTTTCGACTTACAAGTTGTCGCTGAGGACGAACTGACCCGCCGCTTTAAGCAAGCACACAATGCGTTATGGGCTGGCGGTCAACTCAACCCATCAGAAGCCTTTGATGAATTGGATAAGCTCATTTTTTGTAAAATATGGGATGAACGGAAAGCCCGTAAACAGGGCGAAGCCTACGATTTTCAAGTTATCCAAGAAGAAGGCAAGGGTTCAAATGAGGAAGAAAAACAACGCGATGCGTTAAGAAAAACCAACGAAGCCTTATTCATCCGCATTAATGCACTCTACGAAGAAGGCCGAAAAAAAGACCCCGAAGTGTTCCGCGATAATATCCGCCTTACCCACGAACGGGTGCGTACCATTGTTGAATACCTGCAAGACATCAACCTGAACAAAACCGATTTAGACAGCAAGGGCCGCGCGTTTGAAACCTTCATGGATTCATTCTTTCGCGGCAGCTTTGGGCAATATTTTACCCCGCGCCCAATTGTAAAATTCATTGTTGATGTGTTGCCGATTACCCATGAATCACTGGTCTTGGATACCTCCTGTGGCAGTGGCGGATTTTTGTTGCACGCCCTGGAAAAAGTCCGCCGCGAAGCCAACGAATTTTACGACCCAGAAAGCAAAGAACATTGGCAACATTGGCACGACTTCGCCGAAAAACGCTTATACGGCATAGAAATCAACGAACAAATCAGCCGCGCAGCCAAGATGAATATGATTATTCATGACGATGGACATACCAACGTTATTAGTGCTGACGGCTTACTCAAAGACACCAAACTGCAAGAACTGTCCAAAAACAACGGCTTTAAATACGGGCGTTTTGACTTCATCATCACCAATCCGCCGTTTGGCAGCGCGGTTAAACTCACCGAAAAAGCTTATTTAGATACCTATACTTTTGGGCAAAGAGACACCTCTTGGTTAGACCTTAAAAACAGCGGCGTTAAAAACCGTGACACCCAAAGTACAGAGGTGTTGTTTATCGAACAATGCCATCAATTCTTAAACGCAGGCGGCTATCTGGCGATAGTCATCCCCGACGGCGTACTCACCAACAGCAGTTTGCAATACGTACGTGACCAAATTGAAGACTGGTGCCGCATTGTCGCCGTGGTCAGTTTGCCGCAAACGGCTTTTACTGCCACGGGTGCAGGAGTAAAAAGCAGCGTGTTGTTTTTGCGTAAATACAGCGCGGATAAAACCCACGCCTTGCAACAGCAAAAACTCAGCTTGCAAGCCGACTTATTGACTGAGAACAGCTACAGCCAAGAAGTAGCCCGCATCGAGAAAGAAAAGAAAACAATCCTTGACCAAGCGATTGGCGCAAACTATGAAGGCAACACAGCCGCCTTTAAAAAAACCGATGCTTATAAAGCATGGAAAACCGAGAAAAGCACCGAATACACCGAGCAAATCAACGAACTGAAAGAGCGCTTGGAAGAAGCCTATATACTCAAAAAACAAAGTGCCTTGTCTGACTACCCCATTTTTATGGCAATTGCCGAAGACATAGGTTATGACGCGACAGGTAAGCAAACAGGGAAAAATGAACTAGATATCATCAGCACAGAGTTAGCACGGTTTATTGTAAAAGAGGTAAATCGTGAGTCCATCTAAATTAAACCGTGAAGATGGTTTAAAGATTTTTTTCATTAATCATTCAGATGTTGATGGTCGCCTTGATCCTCTGTATTATTTTTCAGTCAATAACTTAAACATCGTCAATAATACGCGTTATCCAGTTAAAAAATTGTCAGAAGTTATTGAAATGCAACGGGGACGTTTTGGGCATCGCCCAAGAAATGAACCCCGATTTTATGGCGGTGAATATCCATTTATCCAAACAGGTGATATTGTTCGAGCCAGTCAAAGCAATGGACAAATTACTTACTCGCAAACCCTAAACGAGCTGGGTTTAAAAACCAGCCGATTATTTAGCAAGCCTATCGTGGTCATCACCATTGCTGCCAATATTGGGGATACGACAATTTTGGATTATCCAGCATGTTTCCCCGACAGCTTGATTGGCATGACACCAAAGACCAATGAGCTAACTCTTGAATACATTAATTTGTATTTTAAGTTTATCAAGACTTATTTAGAGGATTTAGCGCCACAATCAGCGCAAAAAAATATCAATTATCAACAGTTGTCGCCTGTTCCTATTGTAGTTCCACCTTTAGAAATACAGCAGCGCACCGTTCAAATCTACCAAGCCGCTTTAATCGAGCGGCAACAAAAAGAACAACAAGCCCAATCACTTTTGGCGGGGATTGATGCGTATTTATTGGCGGAGTTGGGTATTACTTTGCCGCAGCAGGACAATAGCCTTGAAAAACGCATGTTTACTGCGCCGTTTAGTACCGTGATAGGTGGTCGGTTAGACTCCAATTATTATCAAGACAAAGCTGTAAAAATTGCACTTGATAGCTCGTCTTATGATTTATTAAAAATAAAAGAAAAATGTACTTTCTTATCTGGATACGCTTTTAGCTCTGATGATTACATTGAAAGTCTAGGCTGCTATTTAGTCACGATTAAAAATATTTCTAAAAACCTAATAGACTTATCAAATTCCACATTCTTACCTACATATTTTTATGATGAATATAATAGATTTAAAATTGAAAAAAACGATTTAGTTTTTGCAATGACGGGGGCAACAATTGGTAAGGTTGGCATCTTTGAGCAAGACACTAAAGCTCTTTTAAACCAAAGGAATGGAATATTACGCTCAGATAAAATGAATACTTATTATTTAATGAATTTGTTAAATACTGCCCTCTATCAAAATTTAATTCTCAAAAATTCAGTTGGGGGAGCACAACCCAATATTAGCGAAACTGCTATTATCAATCTACATATTCCTCTGCCGCCCATTGAAAAACAAAATGAAATAGCAAACCATATTGCAAGTATGCGCAATCAAGCTAAACAACTCCAAACCGAAGCCGCGCAAACCCTGGCCGATACCAAGGCCGAAGTGGAACGTATGATTTTGGGTGAATGAGGAGACGAACAGATGCCACTATCACCACCGCCCCTGCAAAAAAGCAGGCAATAATGAAAACTATGTATTAAGGAGTATTACTGATGCCCGAAATCTGCCGTTTTTATGGCATTATTATTAGGATGTACTTGATTGACTGGGAGCATCCACCCCGCCATATTCATATAAAATACGGCGAATTTGAAGCTGTCATGGAACTGGAAAAACTCAATATTATCGAAGGTGTAGTACCTAAAAAATGTCGCCAGTTGGTTCGGGAATGGGCGGAGTTACACCAGGATGAACTGCTGGAAATGTGGGATAGCCAAAATTTCCATCCCATTGCCCCGTTGGAGTAAATACCATGAAACTTAAAAAATTTGAATACCTTGAAGGTTATCGCTTTAAATTAGAGTTTGTAAACGGCGAAATCAAAGCCGTTGATTTAACTGACTTGATTGCTAAACACGTCGGCGTTGAAGATTTACCCTCCGCTTGCATCGACCCTGAGTGGGGATGTCTTCAATTCAAAAACGGCAATGCTGATATCGAACCGAAAACTTTATATAGGTTTGCTACTTCGAATAGCTTTGAAAAAGCGGCATGATAAGGGACGAATACGATTTTTCCAATGCTGGACAAGGTAAATTTTATATCCCTGCTGAAGACATTCAATTACCGATATATTTGGATAAGGATGTAATTCAATGCTTAAATGAAAAAGGTCTGGCACAACAGGAAAGCTTACAGTCTTTAGTCAACGATCTGTTACGCAAAGATATTGAAATCGCTAAACGAGTGGCTTTGTGAGTAGTCGAGTTGTTGTAAGATGCCCGCTTGTTTGATAGTTGTAGTCCCTAACGGCGCAGGAAACCACCTTTGCAATGGAGTATATGCCGACAGTAGCGGGTTGCCGTCGCTTTATTAACGCCGATTTGATCGCTGCTGGTTTGTCGCCCTTAGCACCAGAACAGCATTTACTGGCCGCCAGCCGTTTGTTCCTGCATGAGATTGAAGATTGCATTAACACTCGCCAGGATTTTGCTTTTGAAACCACGCTTGCCGGACGAAGTTATATTACGCTGATAGAGCGATTACAAACTACAGGTTGGCGAGTCGAGTTAATTTATCTGGCCTTGCCCAGTGCCGAAATGCGCGGTTACGGGTAGCGGAGCGCGTTGCCCACGGTGGACATAATATCCCTGAAGCTGAGTTAATACGCCGTTTTCCCCGCAACCTACATAATTTATTGCATGTCTTTTCCTCAAAGGTTAATCAAATAGAGTGTTACATGAATAGCGATACAGCCCCAGAACTGGTATTTCAGCAGGAAGGCACTGCACGTACTATTTTCCATCCCGAATTTTTTGCGCTATTACAGCAGGAGGCTCAATCATGAATGCCAAGCCAACCCCTACACCAAACGCAGACACACAAGCCACGCTGGATTGCTTGCGGCAAGCCGTCAACAAAACTCTGGAACGTAAACGCCGCCTTGGACAGTATTCAGTGCAATAGCTAGGGAATGCCCCTTGCGCCGTTGGAGATGATGCTCCGGAAGATTTACGTGCGCCGCATCAATCTGACAGTTATTGAACCTAAAGAAGCCCTGATATTTGGGTCAGCTTTTCCTTATCCGCCTCAAAATATCAGTATCTGGTATCATAAGCCATTGAATGCAGACAGTTCGTCGGTATTCGCGTTAATACATAGAGTCCATTGTGAAGTCTGCCGCCTTTTCGTCGCTACCGTTAAAACCCGCCCTGCTTGAAAATATAGAATCCTTGGGGTATACCCAACTTACCTCCATTCAGGCGGAAAGTTTGCCGCACATTCTTGAGGGCAAAGACGTGATTGCACAAGCCAAAACTGGCAGCGGTAAAACGGCCTGTTTTGGTATCGGGATGTTATCACGCTTGGATTTGAGCAGTTTTAAGGTTCAAGCGATGGTGGTGTGTCCTACCCGTGAACTGGCCGATCAGGTCTGCAAAGAAATCCGCAGGCTGGCGCGTTTTACACAGAACATCAAGATCTTAGCCTTATGCGGCGGCGTGCCTTTCGGACCACAAGTTGATTCCTTGCGCCACGGCGTTCACATTGTCGTCGGTACGCCGGGACGTTTGCAGGAACATCTGCGTAAACGCAGTTTACGCTTGAGCAACCTGAACATGCTGGTGCTGGATGAGGCTGACCGAATGCTGGATATGGGCTTTGAAGAAGCCGTTACCGAGGTTATTTCCTACGCGCCGACGCATCGGCAAACCCTGCTGTTTTCCGCCACGTTTGCAGACCCTATTCGTGAACTGAGCCAGAAGTTTCAATATAAACCGGTTACTGTCAGCATTGAGGAAGCTCATCACGCTGATGTTATCGAGCAACTTTTTTATGAAGTAGAAAAAAACCGGAGAACTGATGCTCTAGGCTATCTGCTATCGTATCATCGCCCAGAATCGACGGTCATATTCTGCAATACCAAAAAAGATTGTCACGATGTCGCCAATGAGTTGGCAAATAGCGGTTTTTCCGTCCAAGCTTTGCATGGCGATCTGGAGCAAAAAGACCGCGATCAGGTGTTGGTGCGTTTTTCCAATAAAAGTTGTTCGATTCTGGTGGCGACCGATGTTGCCGCCCGTGGCCTGGATATTAAAGAATTGCAGGCAGTGGTTAACTATGAACTGCCGTGGGATCCTGAAATCTACGTCCATAGGATTGGGCGCACAGGCCGCGCCGGAAATAAAGGCTTGGCACTGAGTTTATGTACGCAACAAGAACTACCCAGGGTTAAAGCCATTGAAGAGTATCAAAACACCACGGCTAAGTGGGATGAAGTAGTGCCTTTTAAAATGAGCCACGAAGACAGGTTTGAACCACCAATGGTCACCTTATGGATAGATGGCGGCCGCAAAGATAAGGTACGTCCAGGTGATATATTGGGCGCTTTAACTGGCGATGCAGGGATTTCCGGCACTGAAGTCGGCAAAATCGACATCTTTGATAACCATGCTTACGTGGCGATAAAACGGGAAAGTGTCAATGCTGGCCTCACCTGCTTAAGAAACGGCAAACTAAAGGGGCGTAGTTTTAATGTTCGCAAGTCGCAATGGTGATGTTTATAAAACTGTGACAACATTCATCTGAACTGTTTAAAACGTAAGATTTAGGGCATCCAATTGATCGCAAAAAAACACGGTGCAGCATTTGTCGCCGAACTCAAGCCTTCAATAAAGTTAAAAAGATTAGTCATCGTTATTCATCTTATCGCGTTGGGTGCGAGTGTATCCAATGCCTTGCCACTTATACTGAAACTTGGATTTGCTGCTCTCATCGGCTTAAATTTCAAGATCAACTTCCCCCAGCTTAAGATTGAACAACGTAAAATACGGTATACCGAAAAGCTGAGTTGGGAAATTTCCGAGGGCGGTGATTTTGAAGCGGTAGAAATATTAAAATCAACTGTCGTCACAACGGCTTTTATATTTCTACAAATGCAGAATAAACCCACCATCTTCATTGCCAATGATGCACTAAGCGAAGACGATTACAGGCAGCTTATCGTAAAGCTGAAAATGACTGTGCATTAGTCTTAGCTACTGCATTAATCGCCCAGATTACTGTTGAAACTTGTATAATGCCGCTTATTATCTGGAATCTCTGAACACGTTACCGTTCATCCTGAGTCCATCGACGATCTCAGGAGAGTCCTGGCTAAGGACTCAACCAGAATCCGCAATTCTTTACCTTTACACCTTATCCATTTCCAAGAGAACTTATGGCACTTTACTGTGGAATTGTTGGTTTACCCAATGTGGGCAAATCAACCTTGTTTAACGCACTCACCAAAGCAAAAATTGCGGCAGAGAATTACCCGTTTTGCACTATAGACCCCAACGTAGGTGTCGTACCCGTACCTGACCCCAGGATGGATAAACTGGCAGAAATTGTCAAGCCAGAACGCATTATTCCTACTACCATCGAGTTTGTCGATATTGCAGGACTCGTCGCTGGCGCATCCAAAGGCGAAGGCTTAGGCAACCAATTCCTGGCAAATATCCGTGAAACTGATGCTATTGCCCACGTCGTCCGCTGCTTCCAGGATGACAATGTCGTCCACGTCGCCGGAAAAATCGACCCGCTTTCAGATATTGAAGTCATCAATACCGAATTGGCGCTGGCCGATATGGCTTCCGTGGAACGAGCGTTGCTACGTGTAAGTAAAGCGTCCAAATCCGGCAACAAAGATGATCTGGCGAAAAAACAAGTCTTAGACCGCATCTTTCAGCAATTGGATGCCGGACTGCCCGCACGAGGATTAGCTTTAGAAGATGAGGAAATAGCCCTCATCAAAGATTTGTGCTTGCTAACCTTAAAACCCACCATGTACATAGCCAATGTTCAGGATGACGGCTTTACCGACAATCCCTTATTAGATAAGGTACAGGCATTTGCCGATAATGAAGGGGCAACGGTGGTAGCAATCTGTGCTGCTATAGAGTCAGAAATAGCGCAGCTTGAAGACGATGAAAAAAAGGAATTTCTTGATGATCTAGGCTTGGAAGAACCTGGTCTTAATCGCGTCGTAAGGGCGGGTTACAGCTTGTTAAACTTAGCCACTTACTTCACCGCTGGGGTTAAAGAAGTCAGGGCATGGACTATTCCTGTCGGTGCTACTGCTCCTCAATCAGCAGGGGTAATCCACACCGATTTTGAAAAAGGCTTTATCCGCGCCGAAGTTATTTCCTACCAAGACTTTATTGCTTATAAGGGCGAACAAGGTGCAAAAGATGCCGGTAAGTGGCGCTTAGAAGGCAAGGAATATGTCGTTAAGGACGGCGATGTTGTACATTTCAGATTCAACGTTTGACAAAATAGAGGGTGAAACCTATAATTCGCGGCTCTTTGTCAAACCCCTGCATTCGGCGATATAGCTCAGTTGGTTAGAGCACGGGATTCATAACCCCGGGGTCGGTGGTTCAAATCCACCTATCGCCACCAAGAAAATCAAGCTCTTACGAGAAATCGCAGGGCTTTTTTATTGCCTATCGGTCAGTGTTACATAGT
>NZ_CBAROL010000003.1:0-162787 GCF_964779595.1 Methyloglobulus sp. | reverse complement strand
TGTCATCCAAGGACTTATATTCCACATTGGCATTATTGTCGTTTGCGCTTTCTTGCCCTGCCGAATATGGCGGGTTGCCGATAATGACGCGAATATCCAGGGCTTTTTGCTTGGTGCGCCGTGCGCTGTTGTCCACCAAAATCTGGCTGACTAAGTCGTCTTTTTCATACAATTGGAAGGTGTCGGTTAAACAAATGCCATTAAAAGGCTGGTACGCACCACCCACCAATTCGTGATAAACCGCCTCAATATTAATCGCGGCAATGTAATAAGCCAGCAATACAATTTCGTTGGCATGAATCTCGTTTTGGTATTTGTAAGGCAGTTGCGCGGGGCTGATTAAACCGCTTTGCAGCAAACGGGTAATAAACGTGCCAGTGCCACAAAACGGGTCAATGATGTGGACGTTTTTATCACCTAGGGTTTGCCCGAATTCATTTTGCAATGCGTCATTGACGCTGTGGATAATAAAATCCACCACTTCCACGGGCGTATACACAATGCCAAGTTTCTCGGTCATTTCCTTAAAGGCATTACGGAAAAATTTGTCGTACAACTCCACTACAATCTTTTGTTTGCCAGCGGCGTTGTCGATGCCTTCGGCACGAAGTTTTACGCTGTCATAAAAACGTTGCAAGGTGTCGGCTTCTTTGTCGATATGGTGTTCGTGCAATTTGTCCAAAATGTCTTGCATGGCTAGCGACATCGGGTTGTGCTGGGCAAAGCTGTAATCCTGAAACAGCGCATCAAACACGGGCTTGGTAATCAGGTGCTGTGCCAGCATTTGGACGATTTCAGAGTCGGTAATGGCGTTGTTGAGGTCGTCGCGCAATTCGGCGGCAAAGGCATTAAAAGCGGCGATTTCTGCGGTATTGCTGGGCGTGTCTAAAATGGTTTGGATGCGGGCGATATGGGTGCGGGCAATTTTGGCGATGTCGTTTGCCCAATCTTCCCAATGGCTACGGTTGCCGCATTTTTTGACGACTTTGGCGTAAATGGCGCGTTGGATGTCGTCGATTTCAAAAGTATCTACGATGTCGGCTTGTGTGGCGGTATATTTTGCTGGCTTTTCGCCGATACCATATTCACGCTTGCCCGTCGGTTTTGGCTGGTCTGGTTTCTTGGCTTTCTTGCTGAACTTGTCGGTAATGGCGATGACTTCCATTTTGGATGTATCTTTGCCGATTAAATCCAACTTGTTAATCATGGCATCAAAGCGGTCGTCATGTGAGCGCAAGGCTTGCAAAACTTGCCAGACGACTTTATAGGTCTTGTTGTCGTCCAGTGCCTTGTGGGGTTCTACGCCCGCAGGGATAACCACGGGCAAGATGATGTAACCGCGCTTTTTGCCTGCTGCCAAGCGCATGACCCGCCCCACGGATTGCACCACGTCCACTTGGGAATTACGCGGAGTCAGGAATAACACCGCATCCAAGGCGGGTACATCCACGCCTTCTGACAAGCAACGGACATTGCTTAAGATGCGGCAGGTATCAGCGGGGGGTTCTGCCTTTAACCACAACAGCTTTTCCTCTTTTTGGCTGGCATTCATGCTGCCGTCTATGTGTTCTGCCTCGCAATGTAAATAACTGGCGATTTCGACGGCTGGCGCGTTTTCTTGTTCATGTTCCTGGTAGGCATCCACCACGGCTTGAAACATTTTAGCTATGTTTTTTGAGCTAACTTTATGGGTATTCGTTTTTTGTGCTGGCTCAATGACTTGGCAGAATGCCACGGCACGGCGCATAGGGTTATTGTCATCAGTCAAATCTTGGCTTGCGCCTTGTTTGGATAAGGCTTTCCAACAGCCAATGATTTTTCCGGCATCGTCAACTTTAAGCTGATTATTTTCATCGGCCAACAATTTTTGAAGGCTTTGGCTAATGTGAACTTCGTCTATTGCCAATACAATGACCTTATAATCTACCAACAATTCTTGTTTGACGGCTTCGGAAAAGCTGATGACGTAAAGCTCTTTGCCGTACAGGGTTTCATCATCCATAGAGCATAAGGCCACGTTATCTTTTTCCGCGCTTGCCTTTGCCATGTCGCCGTAAATGCGCGGGGTTGCGGTCATGTATAGGCGTTTGCTGGCCTTGATAAAGTCGGCATCGTGGACTTTAACAAAGGTGGATTCGTCCTCATCGTCAAAGGTTGCTCCGGTGGTGCGGTGGGCTTCGTCACAGATAATCAAGTCGAAATCTGCTAAATCATGGTTTTTTTGGGCGTTGCTGATAACGTCAATGGAATGGTAAGTGGAAAACACCACACTGATATGGTGGCTATCATGACGCTTTAACATCTCTTGCGCTAAACGGGCGGCATCGGTGGTGGCTGGGTAGCGCAACTCATGGGTAAAGGTTTGCACTATGTCATCGTCTTTTTTGCGCTTTTTACCGACATCGCTATCCGAACAAACGGCAAAACTGTGTAAAGGCGTGGCGGATTCTTGCGTCCATTCGGTCAAGGTCTGCGATAACAGCGAAAGCGACGGCACTAGGAACAATACACGTTTGCCATTGCCAGCGAGTTTTTCGGCAATCTTAAGGCTGGTAAAGGTTTTGCCCGTGCCACACGCCATAATGAGCTTGCCGCGTACCGCAGTTTGCAAGCCGTGTTCTACGCCAGTTAAAGCGGCGGTTTGGTGTTTGCGTAGCTGTTTTTTGGGTTTCAGTGCTGGCGGTTGCTGCGGTTGGTAGCTGACCCAATCAATTTGGCTGTTTTCAAGGTCGCTAAGGTCAATTTTGCTGATGGGTGGCTGCTGATCCTGTAGCGCGTCTTCGGCGTGTTCGCTCCAGTTGTTAGTGGTGCTGATGATAATCCGGTGCGTGAACGGCTTTTTACCGGATGCGGTAAAGAAGCTGTCAATGTCGCTTTTTTGCACGCGGTAATCTTCTGCATAGAATTTGCATTGGATGGCGTGGTGCTCGTCCGTGCCGGTGGTTTTTGCCACCAAGTCTATGCCCGTGTCCCGCGCATCTATGCCTTGTTCATGCGCCCAATCAGCATAAGTCCATACATGGCTGTACAAGTCCTTATAACTGGCTTCATTGCGGAGATAAGTGCAAATCAGGTCTTCAAAATACGTGCCTTTTTCGCGGTGGGTTTGGGACGCTGCGCGGTAGGCGTTGAGTAGGGTTTGTAAGGCGGTCATAGTGTTTGGGATTGTTGGGCAACAGGCGATAATAGTCAGGACGGTTCTGTTTTGATAGGAATGCGGCTATTTTGCCACAAAGAAACCTGCCATTTACGAAAGCATGGTTTATTCACTGTAGTAAAATAGGGCATGTAATAAAATTTCAATTTGTCTGCTGTATAAATTATTGATTAATACTTTTTTTGGTATATAATCATGGGTTATTTGGGTTTGTCTGAAACAGGTCAGTAGTTCAATTGGTAGAATGGCGGTCTCCAAAACCGTTGGTTGGGGGTTCGAGACCCTCCTGGCCTGCCACTCAGACGATAACAAACACTTAATATTATTACCTTTTCGTAAATAACATTACATGAATACTCAAGCGGAAGCGCAGCAAACGCCGGTTTTTGATATAGTCAAGCAAGTTTTTTCGGTTCTTCTTGTGGTTGCAGGTATTGCTGCATTTTATTATTTCGCTGAAGTTTCCGTTTTATACCGTGTTATTGGGTTATTGGTTGTCGCTCTGGTTGTTTTGGGTCTGATGTTCACCACTAATCTTGGGCGTAATACTTGGAACTTTTTCCTGGAATCCAAGCAAGAAGTCAGAAAGGTCGTTTGGCCTACCCGCGAAGAAACCAGTCGCACCACGCTGCTCGTGTTTGCTATGGTTTTCACTGTAGGTCTGATTTTGTGGGTGCTGGATATGGCTTTATTCAAGGCTGTGCAGCTCTTGACTGGGCAAGGTGGATAACGGTATGGCACTACGTTGGTATGTTGTTCACGCGTATTCAAACTTTGAGGGCAAAGTTAAGCAAGCCTTGGAAGAAAGAATTGCACGTGAAGGATTGGAACAGTTTTTTGGAAAAATCCTGATACCGACCGAAGAAGTTGTTGAAATGCGATTGGGTCAGCAGCGCAAAAGTGACAGAAAGTTTTTCCCAGGCTACGTGTTGGTGCAAATGGAATTGACTGATGAGACTTGGCATTTAGTAAAAGATGTACCCAAAGTATTGGGGTTTATCGGTGGTACTTCAGATAGGCCTGCGCCTATTTCTGAAAAAGAGGCAATGACTATTCTTAACAGAGTGGAAGAGGGTGTCAATAAGCCGAGACCAAAGACTTTGTTTGAGTCGGGTGAAGTTGTTCGAGTTATTGATGGGCCATTCAAGGACTTTAATGGTGCTGTTGAAGAAGTTAATTACGAAAAAAATAAGCTAAAAATATCGGTACTCATTTTTGGTCGCTCAACCTCAGTTGAGTTAGCTTTCGGTCAGGTAGAAAAAATCTAAGTTAAGCTGAAAATCACCGTTATCTGTGTTATTCGCACATAAATTTTGTTGAATCCCTGCCTTTTGTAAGGTCGGGATTTTTGTGTCTAAGGGGAGCTGAAATGCGTTTGTACCCACATCGGAGAGAAAAATGGCAAAAAAAATAACTGCATACATCAAGTTGCAGGTCAAAGCAGGTGAAGCAAATCCAAGTCCGCCAGTCGGTCCAGCACTGGGTCAGCGCGGCGTAAACATCATGGAATTCTGTAAAGCGTTTAACGCAAAGACTTCAGATGTCGAAAAAGGATTGCCTTTGCCGGTAGTTATCACTGTATACAGTGACCGTAGCTTCACCTTCATTACCAAAACACCACCAGCAACAATTCTTCTCAAAAAGGCACTCGGCCTAAAAAGTGGTAGTAGCAATCCAAACACCAAAAAAGTAGGGACTGTAACAGTCGCTCAGTTAGAAGAAATTGCGAAAACCAAAATGGAAGACCTGAATGCCGCAACTTTGGAAGCGGCCGTTAAAACGATAGCTGGCAGTGCGCGTAGCATGGGCCTGAATGTGGAGGGCTTATAATGGCTAAGTTGACCAAAAAAGCGAAGATAGTCAAGGCAAAAGTCGATAAGACCAAGCAATATTCAATTGCCGAGGCAGTTCAGTTATTGAAAGAACTCAGCACAGCAAAGTTTGGCGAAGCAATTGATGTCAGCGTCAATTTAGGTGTTGATCCTCGCAAATCTGACCAAAACGTTCGTGGCGCAACCGTACTACCTAACGGAACTGGCAAAACCGTCAGAGTGGCAGTTTTCACCCAAGGTGCAAATGCCGAAGCAGCTAAAGCTGCTGGTGCTGATATAGTCGGTATGGATGATTTAGGCGACTTAGTCAAAAAAGGCGAAATGAATTTTGACGTAGTTATTGCTTCTCCAGATGCGATGCGGGTTGTCGGTCAATTAGGCCAGATATTAGGCCCAAGAGGTCTGATGCCTAATCCAAAAGTAGGTACAGTGACGACTGACGTTGCCACTGCGGTAAAAAATGCCAAGTCCGGTCAGGTACGCTATCGTACTGATAAAGGTGGCATTATTCACTGTACGCTCGGTAAGGTTAGCTTTGATGCGGCTTCCATTCAAGGAAACCTGGAAGCATTGCTTACAGACTTGAAAAAGGCTAAACCAACTGCTGCAAAAGGCATTTATATCAAAAAAATTACGCTTTCTTCAACCATGGGTCCTGGGCTTTGGTTGGATCCTAGCAGTATCACCAGTTAAGAAAAGAACTTTGGGTTGTCGGTAATCGACAACCGTCAAAGACCGCAGGAGTTGAAAAACTTAATATTTCCTGCGTAGACGGAAACCTGAACCTCATTAGGGAATGGAACCGTAGGGGTATCCATCTGGATATGTTTAAGACACTGAGGTGTCAAATAATAATGGGGGTCACCTGTGGCATTAAATTTAGAGGGTAAAAAAGCGGTTGTGGAAGAAGTTTCCAAATACGCCGCCAAAGCCCACTCTGCCGTGGCAGCAGAATACCGTGGTTTGACAGTTTCGGAATTTACAGAGCTTCGTAAAACTGCCAGGGAAACCGGTGTTTATGTACGCGTAGTAAAGAACACGCTGGCAAAAAGAGCGGTAGCAGGAACCGAGTTTGAATGTATGGGAGATGCGCTAGTGGGTCCGCTACTGATTGCATTTTCTATGGAAGATCCAGGTTCTGCGGCACGCTTGATTAGCAATTTTTCAAAAGGTCATGACAAACTAGTCACTAAAATAGTGGCGATTGGCGGACAGTCTTATGGTGCGTCTGAGTTGGCACGGTTAGCGCGTCTACCAACGCGTGATCAAGGCATTAGCATGTTGATGTCAGTTATGAAAGCACCTGTTGAGAAGTTGGCTCGTACTCTGGCTGCAGTCAGAGATGAAAAACAAGCCGCGTAAACTTTACTAAACCAGTTAAATATTTAAGAATTAAGAGGAAATACAATGGCAATTGGACAAGAAGACATCCTGGAAGCAGTTTCAAAAATGACTGTGATGGAAATTGTTGATTTAATTTCAGCAATGGAAGAAAAATTTGGCGTTTCAGCAGCAACCGCTGTTGCTGCTGCACCTACTGCTGCTGCCGCCGTGGTCGAGGAACAAACAGAGTTTGATGTCATCATGACCAGCTTTGGTGAAAACAAGGTCGCAGTCATTAAAACAGTCCGTACCATCACCGGTCTGGGTTTAAAAGAAGCGAAAGATGCGGTTGAAGGCGTACCGACAACCATCAAAGAAGGTGTGCCTAAAGCAGAAGCTGAAGATGTTAAGAAGCTGCTTGTTGAAGCAGGCGCGACTGTTGATATTAAGTAACAACTTAATGCAAGACCAGGCTTCGGCCTGATAAAAATCCGGTCGGTGGCAATGTTGTCACCGACCTTTTTCTGTTTGCGTCAAGCATACAGCAAAAAATAATTCACAGCGAAAAAGGTCTGGAAGCAATATGTCCTACTCTTTTACAGAAAAAAAGCGTATCCGAAATAACTTTGGGAAAAGTACAGAAGTACTTGAGGTTCCCTATCTCCTGGCAACTCAAATCAATTCTTATGCTGATTTTTTACAGGCTGATTTGCCGCCTTTAAAACGCATAGACAATGGCTTACATGCAGCATTTTCCAGTGTTTTTCCTATAGAAAGTCATTCCGGCTATGCAGTTCTGGAGTACATCAGTTATCGATTAGGCGAGCCCACTTTTGACATAAGAGAGTGCCAGCAACGTGGGGCGACTTACGCCGCGCCGTTGCGCGTGTTGGTGCGCCTGGTAATCTACGATAAAGAATCTGCTGTCAGCGCGAAGGTCGTTAAAGACATCCGCGAGCAAGAAGTCTTTATGGGCGAATTGCCGCTGATGACCGATAACGGCACGTTCGTTATTAACGGAACTGAGCGCGTAGTCGTTTCTCAGTTGCACCGTTCACCTGGCGTGTTCTTCGATCATGACAAAGGCAAAACTCACTCATCAGGTAAGTTGCTGTTTAATGCCCGTGTCATTCCTTATCGCGGTTCATGGCTAGATTTTGAATTCGATCACAAAGACTGTGTATACGTCCGTATAGATCGCCGCAGGAAAATACCTGCAACTATTTTGTTAAGGGCTTTGGGTTACAACAACGAAGAATTGATAAACATATTCTTCGATACTAACCATTTCACCTTAAGTTCTGAAAAATGTTTGTTTCACATCATTCCAGATCGGATGCGCGGAGAAATCGCAGCATTCGACATCAAGCATGATGATAAAATTTTGGTAGAAGAAGGTCGCAGGATCACCGCCAAACACATCCGTGAAATGGTTAAAGCGGGTCTTGCTGAAGTTGAAGTGCCGAGAGAATATCTGGTTGGTAAAACCATTGGACATAATCTTGTCGATCCAAATACCGGCGAGCTGGTGGCTAAAGTCAATGATGAATTGACCATAGCAGTGCTGGATCGTTGTATTGCAAACGGCATTACTGAAATAAATACCCTGTTTGTCAATGACTTGGACAACGGTCCTTATATGTCCAACGCAATGCGCTTGGATTCAACCACAAATACCCTTGAGGCATTGGTTGAAATTTATCGCATGATGCGCCCTGGTGAGCCACCGACCAAAGATTCTGCTGAAAACCTGTTCAAAAACCTATTTTTTACTGACGAACGGTATGATTTATCGAATGTCGGTCGAATGAAGTTTAATCGACGTTTGGGTCGTCAGGAGATTACTGGGCCAGGGACGTTAACTAATGAAGACATTATTGATGTACTTAAAGAGCTAATCAACATCCGTAATGGTGACGGCAACGTAGACGACATCGACCATTTGGGTAACAGACGCGTACGTTCTGTTGGCGAAATGATTGAAAACCAATTCCGCGTGGGTCTGGTCAGAGTAGAAAGAGCTGTCAAAGAAAGGTTAACACTAGCTGATTCAGAAGGTTTGGTGCCGCAAGAAATTATCAATGCGAAGCCGGTTTCTGCTGCGGTAAAAGAATTTTTTGGTTCCAGTCAGCTTTCGCAGTTCATGGATCAAAATAATCCTTTATCACAAGTGACGCACAAACGCCGTGTTTCGGCATTAGGACCAGGCGGCTTGGCGCGGGAACGTGCAGGCTTTGAAGTGCGGGACGTACATGCCACCCATTATGGTCGAGTATGTCCTATTGAAACGCCAGAAGGTCCAAACATCGGCTTGATAAATTCCTTGTCGGTCTATGCCAGAACTAACAGCTATGGCTTTTTGGAAACGCCTTATCGGAAAGTAATTGATGGCAAAGTAACCGATCAAGTTGATTATTTGTCGGCTATTGAAGAAGGCGAATTCGTCATTGCTCAGGCCAGTGTTGCCGTTGACAAGAAAGGAACGCTGGTCGATGGGCTGGTTTCATGCCGTCATAAAGATGAATTTACCTTGGCGATGTCTGATACCGTTCAGTATATGGACGTGTCCTCGAAGCAGATTGTATCGGTAGCTGCATCCATCATTCCATTTCTGGAACATGACGATGCTAACCGTGCACTTATGGGTTCTAACATGCAGCGCCAAGCTGTGCCTACTTTGAGAGCTGAGAAGCCTTTGGTCGGTACCGGTATGGAACGGACAGTCGCTAAAGATTCCGGCGTAACGGTTGTTGCTGCGCGAGGTGGAAGTATTGAAGCGGTTGATGCTGCGAGAATCGTTGTTCGTGTCAATGACACGGAAACGGAAACCGGCACTCCTGGTGTTGATATTTACAACCTGACCAAATATACAAGGTCGAACCAAAATACCTGTATTAATCAGAAGCCGCTAGTTAAAAAAGGCGACATCGTTAATGCGGGCGATATTATGGCCGATGGTCCGTCCACCGATATGGGTGAGCTGGCATTAGGGCAAAATATGCTGGTCGCGTTTATGCCGTGGAATGGCTATAACTTCGAGGATTCGATCTTAGTGTCAGAGCGGGTAGTCAAAGAAGACCGTTTTACGACTATTCATATTGAAGAAAAAACCTGTGTCGCACGGGATACCAAGCACAGCCCAGAAGAAATAACCGCCGACATTCCTAATGTCAGTGAAGAAGCCTTATCCAAGTTGGATGAGTCTGGCATTGTTTACGTTGGTGCTGAAGTCAAAGGTGGCGATATTCTGGTCGGTAAAGTCACGCCCAAGGGCGAGACCCAGTTAACGCCTGAAGAAAAACTGCTGCGCGCTATTTTTGGTGAGAAAGCCGCTGATGTAAAAGATACCTCCTTACGCGTACCCGGCAGTATTGAAGGTACTGTTATCGACGTGCAAGTGTTCACCCGTGATGGCGTTAAGAAAGATAAGCGTGCGCTCGACATTGAAGAGCAAGAAATCAAGCGTTATAGAAAGGACTTGGACGATCAACTAAAAATTCTGGAAGGCGATATTTTTGCCCGTGTAGCCAAGCTATTGTTAGGCAAAGATGTAAAATCAGGCCCAGGACAGTTGAAAGCAGGCGCTGAGATTACGCAAACCTATCTGGATAGCCTAAAGCATTCAGAATGGTTGAAGATTAGAATGAAAGACGAAGACTTGAATGTTCAGCTTGAGTTGGTTGTTTTGCAAGTTGAGCAGCAACGTAAAGCGTTTGATGAAAGGTTTGAGATAAAACGTAAAAAAATCACTATGGGTGATGATTTGCCGCCGGGTGTACTCAAGATGGTCAAGGTTTATCTGGCAGTCAAAAGACGTATTCAGCCAGGTGATAAGATGGCTGGACGACACGGAAATAAAGGTGTTATCTCCATGATCCGCCCAATTGAAGATATGCCATATACGGCTGATGGTAATCCTGTCGATATCGTCTTGAATCCACTAGGCGTACCGTCTCGCATGAACGTTGGTCAGGTGTTGGAAACGCATCTAGGCTGGGCGGCTAAGGGTTTGGGTATCAAAATTGGTAAAATGTTGGAAGCAAGAGCCAAAGTCGTTGAAATCAGAGAATTCCTAGACAAGATTTACAACGGTAGTGGACGTAAAGAGGATCTGGATTCATTCTCGGATCAAGAGATCATCGAAATGGCTACCAACTTGATCGATGGTGTGCCGATGGCAACACCCGTGTTTGACGGTGCGAGTGAAGATGAAATTCGCACGATGCTTAGATTGGCTGATCTTCCTGAGTGTGGTCAAGTAACTTTATATGATGGCTTGACTGGTGAGCCTTTCGAGCGTCAGGTTACAGTCGGTTATATGTACATGCTGAAGTTGAACCATTTGGTAGACGACAAGATGCACGCCCGTTCAACAGGGCCTTACAGCCTTGTTACGCAGCAACCATTGGGTGGTAAAGCCCAGTTTGGTGGGCAACGTTTTGGTGAAATGGAAGTCTGGGCACTGGAAGCTTATGGTGCAGCCTATACCTTGCAGGAAATGCTTACCGTTAAATCTGACGATGTCACAGGTAGAACGCGTATGTATAAAAACATTGTCGATGGCGATCACAAAATGGAAGCCGGAATGCCGGAATCGTTTAATGTTCTGATTAAAGAAATCCGTTCGTTGGCTGTCAATATAGAGTTGCAGCGGGAATAATTACCCTAGTGAGCAAACTAACTGACAGCTTGTTCTGGAACCTACCAGAAAATACTTAAAGAGGATAAATTCTTGAAAGATTTAATGAATTTCTTAAAGCGCCAAGGGCGTTCGGATGATTTCGACGGTATTCGTATCGGCTTGGCTTCGCCTGATATGATTCGTTCGTGGTCGTATGGCGAAGTAAAAAAACCGGAAACCATTAATTACCGTACCTTCAAGCCTGAACGGGACGGTTTATTTTGTGCGAAGATTTTTGGCCCAGTCAGTGATTATGAATGCTTATGTGGCAAATATAAGCGTCTAAAGCATCGCGGCGTAATCTGTGAAAAGTGCGGCGTTGAAGTCACGCTTTCCAAAGTTCGCCGTGAGCGGATGGGTCATATTGATCTGGCTAGTCCCGTGGCTCACATCTGGTTTTTAAAATCACTACCTTCCCGTATCGCCCTGTTATTGGACATGACGTTACGCGAGATTGAGCGCGTCCTGTATTTTGAATCTTTCGTTATCCTGGATTCAGGTACAACCCCATTGAATAAAGGTCAATTGCTGACGGATGATGAATATCTGGATGCGGTAGAACAATACGGTGATGATTTCACTGCAAAAATGGGTGCAGAAGCTATTTATGATCTGTTAAAGTCAATTGATTTAAAAGAAGTTGTTGGCATTTTGAAAGAAGATATTGGAGCCACCAATTCGGAAACCAAAATCAAAAAACTATCAAAACGTTTGCGAGTCATGGACGCGCTGATTGCTTCCAAAAATCGTCCAGAGTGGATGATTCTGAAAGTATTGCCAGTATTGCCGCCCGAATTGCGCCCCTTAGTTCCTTTGGACGGCGGTCGTTTTGCGACTTCTGATTTGAACGATTTGTATCGTCGAGTCATTAACCGAAACAATCGTTTGAACCGTCTGTTGGATTTGAGTGCCCCAGACATCATTGTTCGTAATGAAAAGCGTATGTTGCAAGAGTCGGTTGATGCGTTACTAGATAATGGTCGTCGTGGACGAGCCATTACCGGTACCAACAGAAGACCGCTGAAATCTCTTGCCGATATGATTAAAGGCAAACAAGGTCGATTCAGACAAAACTTGCTGGGTAAGCGAGTCGATTATTCAGGGCGCTCGGTTATTGTGGTGGGGCCAACATTAAGGCTTCATCAGTGCGGCTTGCCTAAAAAAATGGCGTTGGAGCTGTTCAAACCGTTTATTTTTAGCAAATTGCAATTCCGTGGCTTGGCTACGACCATTAAAGCAGCAAAGAAAATGGTCGAAAGGGAAGGGCATGAAGTCTGGGATATTCTCGAAGAAGTCATCCGTGAACACCCGATTCTATTAAACCGCGCACCAACTTTACATAGGCTAGGGATACAGGCGTTCGAACCGATCTTGATCGAAGGCAAAGCCATCCAGCTTCATCCTTTGGTATGTAGCGCATTTAACGCTGACTTTGACGGCGATCAGATGGCGGTGCATATACCATTGTCCATCGAAGCCCAATTAGAAGCACGGACTTTAATGATGGCGACGAATAATATTTTGTCGCCAGCGAATGGTGAGCCTGTCATTAACCCGTCGCAAGACGTGGTATTAGGGCTGTATTACATCAGTCGAGAAAAAATAAATGCCAAAGGTGATGGCAGTATTTTTGGTAGTATTGGTGAAGTTCATAAGGCTTTGCTTGCCAAATCTGTTGAATTACAATCAAAAATTCAGCTACGCATTACTGAAAAAACAGTTAACGAACAGGGCGAGACTGAGAGCAAGACGCATCGGGTGTCCACTACTGTTGGTCGTGCCTTGATTTGGGAGGTTGTGCCTGATCGTATGCCGTTTGATATAGTCAACTGCGATATGACCAAAAAGAACATTTCGCGTATGGTCAATTACAGTTACCGCCATTTGGGTAACAAAGACACAGTTGTCCTTGCTGACCAGATCATGTACTTGGGCTTCCGTTATGCGACTATTTCGGGTGTATCTTTTGGTATTGAAGACATGGAGATACCTGCTAAAAAAGCCGACATTATTAAATCGGCGGAATCAGAAGTGGGCGAGATTCAATCCCAATATGCTTCTGGCTTGGTAACCGACGGCGAACGCTATAACAAAGTTGTAGACATTTGGTCTCATGCGAATGATCAAGTCGCCAAAGTGATGATGGACGGTTTGGGTGAAGAATCTGTCGTCGATGCGGATGGCAAAACTGTTAAGCAGAAATCATTCAATTCCATATTCATGATGGCTGAATCTGGTGCGCGTGGTTCAGCGGCGCAAATTAGGCAGTTGGCTGGTATGCGTGGACTGATGGCGAAACCGGATGGCTCAATTATTGAAACGCCTATTACCGCAAATTTTAGGGAAGGTCTTGACGTACTACAGTACTTCATCTCGACTCACGGAGCTCGAAAAGGCTTGGCCGATACTGCATTGAAAACTGCAAACTCTGGTTATTTGACCCGCAGGCTGGTTGATGTCGCTCAGGATCTGGTGATTACTGGACAAGATTGCGGAACCTCCGATGGTTTAATCATGACCCCTATCATTGAAGGGGGCGATGTTGTTGAGCCGCTTTCAGAACGTGTGTTAGGTCGGATTGTTGCCGTTGATGTTATGGATGCAACAGGTGAAAACCTTGTTGTGCCTAGAGGCACTTTGCTCGATGAACATTGGGTTGCTGTCTTGGATGAACACAGTGTGGATCAGGTTTTGGTTCGTTCAATCATTACCTGTGAAAATAGGCACGGGGTTTGCGTTGCCTGTTATGGCCGTGATTTGGGTCGTGGGCATTTGGTCAACATTGGTGAAGCAGTGGGTGTTATTGCTGCACAGTCAATTGGTGAGCCAGGTACGCAGTTGACTATGCGGACATTCCATATTGGTGGTGCGGCTTCACGATCTGCAACAATTAATAATGTACAAGTAAAATCAGCCGGAACTTTGCGACTAAACAACTTGAAGTCGGTAATTAACCGCGAAGGCAATCTCATCGCGGTGTCAAGATCGGGCGAAGTGGGTCTGGTTGATGATTACGGACGGGAGCGGGAACGTTATAAAATCCCTTACGGTGCTGTGCTTTCAGTTAAGGAAGGCGATAAAGTTAATGCCGGCGATATTATAGTAAATTGGGATCCGCACACGCATCCAGTTATTACCGAAGTTGAAGGTTTTGTCGAAATGTTCCATTTTGTTGATGGCGTGACCGTGCAAAAACAATCTGACGAAGTAACGGGATTGAGTGCAATGGTGGTTACCGATCCCAAGCAAAGAGGTAGTGCGGGTAAGGAATTAAGGCCAATGGTTAAATTGATAGACGCAAGTGGTAACACTATCTATCTGCCTGGCACTGAAATTCCAGCGCAATACTTTTTGCCGACGGGCGCTATCGTAGGGATTAAAGACGGTGGCGAAGTGAAGGTCGGTGACGTTCTCGCTAGGATTCCTCAAGAATCCAGTAAAACCAGGGATATCACCGGTGGTTTGCCACGCGTAGCCGATTTGTTTGAAGCGCGTAAGACCAAGGATCCTGCGATCCTGGCAGAAACCAGCGGAACAATTTCATTTGGTAAAGAAACCAAAGGCAAGCAACGCGTTATCATCACCGATGCTACGGGCGAGCAAGTAGAAACACTGATTTCAAAATGGCGGCATATCACCGTATTTGAAGGCGAATATGTCGAAAAAGGTGAGACGATTGCTGAAGGTGAATTAACGCCGCATGATATTCTCAGATTGCGGGGCGTCGAGGAGCTGGCTAACTATTTAGTCAAAGAAATCCAGGACGTATACCGTCTGCAAGGGGTTAAGATCAACGATAAGCATATTGAAGGGATCATTCGTCAAATGCTGAGAAAAGTCGAGATTACCGCTCCTGGAGACACCTTGTTCATGAAGGGGGATCAAGTCGAGCGTGCTGCCCTACGGGAAGAAAACGACAAGATTGAGCGGGAAGGAAAAATTCCGGCAAGCTATGAGTCGATACTATTAGGTATCACCAAAGCGTCATTGGCTACGGAATCATTTATCTCGGCTGCATCGTTCCAGGAAACCACTCGCGTCTTGACCGATGCAGCAGTGCGCGGGCTGAGTGATAGCTTGCAGGGGCTGAAAGAAAATGTGATCGTGGGTCGCTTGATACCCGCAGGAACAGGTTTGGCTTATCATGAAGCCAGAAAAAATAGACTGGCGCAGAGTCAAATCGTCGACACTGAATCGGCATCAACTGTTGACGCAGATGATGTGGAAGAAGCGCTCAAACAGGCATTAAATATTTAGTGAGATAAACCAATAAATTCAGCTTGACCTCAATATTGTTAACAAGTATCATGCTCTGCTCACATGGGCTTAAGTACTTGAGCTAAGTCGGATACTATTTAGTCGTTAGCATTGTTGGGATTGGCGGTTTATTTAATATTAAGACACCTATACTGAATTCGGAGTAAAGAAAAATATGGCCACGATCAACCAATTGGTTCGTAAGCCGCGTGCTAAAAGAATAGAAAAAAGCAACGTCCCTGCATTGGAGGCTTGTCCGCAGCGCAGAGGTGTGTGTACGCGTGTTTATACAACGACACCAAAGAAGCCTAACTCGGCGCTTCGTAAAGTTGCCAGGGTAAGGCTTACCAACGGCGCAGAAGTCAGTAGCTATATCGGTGGTGAAGGGCATAATCTTCAAGAGCATTCCGTGGTCTTAATCAGGGGCGGTCGGGTAAAAGATTTGCCTGGTGTTCGGTATCACGTAGTACGTGGTAGCTTGGATGCGTCAGGTGTAAACAATAGGAAGTGTGGTCGTTCCAAATACGGAACAAAGCGTCCCAAAGGCAAATAAAATGTTGGTGAAGAATGTCTAGAAGAAGAGTCGCTACTAAAAGAGAAATTATTCCTGATCCACGATACGGAAGTGTCATGTTGACCAAGTTCATGAATATGATCATGGAAAGTGGCAAAAAATCTATTGCAGAAGGGATTATATACGGTGCTTTGGAAGTAATTGAGAAGAAAGGTCATGGCGAACCTCTGGAGGTTCTCTCAAAAGCGCTAGAAAATGTTCAGCCTAGAGTTGAAGTAAAATCTCGTCGTGTCGGTGGTGCAACCTATCAGGTTCCTGTTGAAGTGCGCCCATCCAGGCGTATGGCTTTGGCAATGCGTTGGTTGATAGATGCTTCTCGCAAACGGAATGAACGGACTATGTCATCCAAATTAGCGGGTGAGTTGATGGACGCGTTTGAGAGTAGAGGCTCTGCTGCTAAAAAGCGTGAAGACACGCATAGAATGGCAGAGGCTAATAAAGCGTTCTCGCATTATCGCTGGTAGAAAAACAAGATAAAGCCCAGGCTTTAACGGTGGTTAGAAAAACCCCAATAGAGCATTATCGCAATATCGGGATAATGGCTCATATTGATGCAGGCAAGACCACTACGACGGAAAGAGTGCTGTACTATACCGGTGTCTCCCACAAGATTGGTGAGGTTCATGATGGTGCGGCAACCATGGATTGGATGGAACAGGAGCAGGAAAGAGGAATCACTATTACTTCCGCCGCCACGACATGTTTTTGGAGTGGCATGGAAAAGCAGTTCCCGCAACATCGAATCAATATCATTGATACGCCGGGACACGTTGATTTCACCATAGAAGTAGAGCGTTCATTAAGGGTTCTTGATGGAGCTTGCGCGGTTTTTTGTGCCGTAGGTGGGGTTGAGCCGCAGTCTGAGACGGTGTGGCGACAAGCGAACAAGTATCATGTTCCTAGATTGGCTTTTGTCAATAAGATGGATCGTACTGGCGCTGACTTTTTGCGTGTAATTAAGCAGATTGAGGCGAGACTGGGAAGTAAGGCAGTGCCTATGCAACTACCTATCGGTGCTGAAGAGCATTTTGAAGGGGTGGTTGATCTGCTTAAGATGAAGGCCATTTATTGGAATGAAGCCAATATGGGCATGACTTTTGAGGAAAGGGAAGTTCCAGGTGATATGCTTGCTGACTGCATGAAGTGGCGTGAGCATATGATAGAAGCGGCAGCGGAAGCCAATGAAGAATTAATGGGTAAATACCTTGAAGAAGGTGTTTTAACCAATGAAGAGATAAAGCAAGGTGTTCGACATCTGACTATAGCTAATCAGCTTGTCCCTGCTTATTGCGGGTCAGCGTTTAGAAACAAGGGTGTTCAAGCCATGTTGGATGCGGTAGTTGAGTATTTGCCATCACCGCTAGATATTAAGCCGATTGAAGGTGTGCTTGATGATGAGGTTACTGGGGCGGTTCGTCCGGCATCAGATAATGAGTCATTTTCTGCGTTGGCTTTCAAGATAGCGACTGATCCTTATGTTGGGACACTAACTTTTTTCAGGGTGTATTCTGGGGTATTGAACTTAGGAGATACGGTTTATAATCCTGTAAAAAAGAAGAAGGAACGGATTGGGCGTATTGTGCAGATGCATGCCAATAGTCGAGAAGAAGTAAAAGCTGTGTGTGCTGGCGATATAGCGGCGGCAATAGGGTTGAAGGATGTGACAACTGGGGACACGCTTTGCGACCCGAATCACATCATAGTGCTTGAGCGCATGGAGTTTCCAGAGCCAGTGATTTCGGTTGCGGTCGAGCCGAAAACTAAGGCGGATCAAGATAAAATGGGAATCGCTTTAGGGAAATTAGCTCAGGAAGATCCCTCGTTTAGGGTTCATACGGACGAAGAGTCTGGGCAAATAATAATATCGGGGATGGGCGAACTCCATCTTGAAATTATTGTTGACCGGATGAAAAGGGAATTCAGCGTGGCAGCGAGTGTGGGTGCGCCGCAGGTAGCTTACAGAGAGACTATCTGCGCTACGGTTGAGCAAGAAGGAAAGTTTATCAGGCAATCGGGCGGAAAAGGCCAATATGGTCACGTCTGGTTGCGGTTAGAGCCCAAGGAAAGAGGTGCTGGCTACGAGTTTGTCAATGAAATTGTTGCTGGGGTTGTTCCGAAAGAATATATTCCAGCAGTTGATAAGGGGATTCAAGAGCAGTTAAAAAGTGGTGTCCTGGCAGGGTATCCCGTTTTAGATGTGAAAGTGTCCTTATTCGATGGTTCGTATCACGATGTTGATTCGAGCGAGATAGCTTTTAAGATTGCAGGTTCCATGTGTTTTAGAGAGGGTGCAAGGAAAGCAAATCCTGTTCTACTCGAACCTATTATGAAAGTGGAAGTTGTTACCCCAGAAGATAATATGGGGGATGTAGTTGGCGATATTAATAGGCGTCGAGGAATGATACAAGGCATGGAAGATACCCCCTCGGGGAAAATAATTGGTTGCGAAGTACCGCTAGCGGAAATGTTCGGTTATGCAACTGATTTGCGTTCGGCAACACAGGGGCGAGCTACTTACAGTATGCAGTTTGAAAAATACAATGAAGTGCCTGCAGCTATTGCAGAAGCAATTATTAAAAAATCATCATAATTTGAATGTAACAGAAAGGTATTGAGTCATGGCTAAAGAAAAATTTTCACGTAGTAAGCCCCACGTCAATGTTGGCACCATAGGGCATGTCGATCACGGTAAGACAACACTGACCGCTGCTTTGACAACAGTAATGGCTAAATTGCACGGTGGTGCGGTTAAGGCGTTCGATCAGATTGACAATGCGCCAGAAGAACGAGCGCGTGGTATTACTATTGCCACTTCTCATGTCGAGTATGAATCTACAAACCGTCATTATGCTCACGTAGACTGTCCAGGTCACGCTGACTACGTTAAAAACATGATTACAGGAGCCGCGCAGATGGATGGCGCGATTCTGGTCTGTTCCGCTGCTGATGGTCCAATGCCACAGACCAGAGAACACATTCTGTTGTCAAGACAGGTTGGCGTTCCTTACGTGGTAGTTTTCCTGAATAAAGCTGATATGGTTGACGATGAAGAGTTGATCGAGTTAGTGGAAATGGAGCTTAGAGAATTGCTCGATATGTATGAATTTCCAGGCGACGATACACCTATCATCAGGGGTTCTGCATTGCTTGCATTGCAAGGTGATGAAAGTGATATTGGTGTGCCTTCTGTTATTAGATTGGTAGAAGCGTTGGATAGCTACATTCCATTGCCAGAAAGAGCAATAGATGGTGCGTTCTTGATGCCGATTGAAGATGTATTCTCAATTTCAGGTCGTGGTACTGTAGTGACAGGTCGTATCGAACGCGGCATTGTCAAAGTTGGTCAAGAAGTTGAAATTGTTGGAATCAGACCTACAGTAGTAACTACTTGTACGGGTGTAGAAATGTTCCGTAAACTGCTGGATCAAGGTCAAGCAGGTGATAACGTAGGTCTTCTATTAAGAGGCACAAAGCGTGATGACGTTGAGCGTGGGCAAGTATTGGCGCACAAAGGCACCATCAAACCACATGCTCATTTTAACGCTGAAATTTACATCTTATCGAAAGATGAGGGTGGTCGTCATACACCATTTTTTGATGGTTATCGTCCACAGTTCTATTTTAGAACTACCGATGTCACTGGCGCGGTTGCTTTACCTGAAGGCGTTGAAATGGTAATGCCTGGTGATAATATTTCAGTTAAAGTGAAATTAATATCGCCGATTGCTATGGAAGACGGCTTACGCTTTGCTATTCGTGAAGGTGGTCGTACCGTGGGTGCTGGTGTTGTTGCATCTATTATCGAGTAAGAAAAATGACAAACCAAACTATCAGAATCCGGTTGAAATCGTTTGACCATAAATTGATCGACCAATCGGCTGGTGAGATAGTAGAAACAGCAAGGCGAACAGGTGCTCAAGTTAAAGGTCCTATTCCCTTGCCTACTAAAAAAGAGCGTTATACGATTTTGATTTCACCGCATGTCAATAAAGATGCGAGAGATCAATATGAATTAAGAACATACAAAAGATTGCTGGATATTGTTGAGCCGACTGAGAAAACAGTTGATGCCTTGATGAAATTGGATCTCGCCGCCGGCGTTGATGTTCAGATAAAGTTAAGCTAAAAATTGAGGAATTGGCAGATGTCAATAGGTCTTGTAGGTCGAAAATGTGGTATGACCAGGGTATTTACTGAAGATGGCACTTCTGTACCCGTTACTGTGTTACAGGTTGACTCCAATAGAATTGCCCAGATAAAAAGCGTTGAAGTTGATGGGTATCGTTCGATTCAGGTTGCTGTAGGTGATAAAAAGTCATCCCACGTTAATAAGGCGATGGCGGGTCACTATGCCGCAGCCAATATGACGGCCGGAAGAGGTCTGTGGGAATTTAGGCTAACAGAAGATGAAGGTCAAGACTTTGTTGTAGGCACCCAATTGCCCGTGAGTATTTTCTCAGCTGGTCAGGTTGTGGATGTGCAGGGAAGAACGATTGGTAAGGGTTTTGCTGGCGGGATTAAGCGCCATCATTTTCACATGCAAGATGCAACTCATGGTAACTCGCTCTCACACAGAGTATTGGGTTCCATCGGTATGAACCAAACTCCCGGCAGAGTATTTAAAGGGAAGAAAATGGCGGGGCATCTTGGAGCTGTAAAAAGAACCATCCAAAATCTGACCATACACTCAGTTGATACTGAAAGAAATTTAATTTTAGTTAAAGGTGCAGTGCCTGGCGCTAAAGGCGGTGATGTAATTGTTACACCCGCAATGAAAATGAAAAATAAAGGTTAGGTTATGGGTTTGCAAATACCAGCTTTAAGTGGAAATAATTCCAACAACGTCGATGTGCTTGAGTCTGTTTTTGGGCAAACATATAACGAAACGTTAATACATCAATTAGTAACAAGGTACTTAGCTGGCGCGCGAGCGGGTACGAAAGCGCAGAAGACTCGTTCTGATGTCAGCGGCGGTGGTTCAAAGCCGTGGAAGCAAAAAGGTACAGGTCGGGCGCGCGCTGGTACTACTAGAAGTCCATTATGGCGGACTGGTGGTATTACATTTGCTGCCAGACCCAGAAATTACGATCAGAAGCTGAACAAAAAAATGTTCCGAGTCGGTATCCGGTCGATTTTATCTGAATTGCTCAGGCAAAACAGATTGGTTGTCAGCGACACTATCGTGCCTGCTACCGCAAAGACTAAAGAATTTAGCGCAAAGCTTAAAACCATAGATGCAAGACGAGTGTTAATCATCGTCGATAAAGTTGAAGTTAATTTGATCTTGGCATCCAGAAACATTCCAAATGTTGAAGTTGTGGAAGCGGCAAATTTAAGTCCAGTGTTGCTGGTTGGTGCTGACAAGATTATTGCAACATCTGCTGCGATTAAGAGTTTAGAGGAGCGTTTAGCATGAATTACCAATTAGCTGATGTCCTGGAAGCTCCGATTATTTCAGAGAAAAGCACTATTGCTGCTGAAAAAGATCATCGATTTGTCTTTAAGGTAAAAAAACAGGCAACAAAAAAACAAGTCAAAAATGCCGTTGAAGCCATGTTCAGTGTTGAAGTTGATTCAGTTCATGTTTTGAATGTTAAAGGCAAGGAAAAACGCTTCGGGAAGATATTGGGTCAACGATCTGATTGGAAAAAGGCTTACGTCAAGCTCAAACCCGGACATGACATAAACTTTGCAACGCCATAGTTTATTTAATTAAAGAGACAATAGGGAACGGTAACAAGATATGGCTATTGTAAAGTCAAAACCGACATCACCTGGTTCGCGCTTTGTTGTGCGGATCAAGAGTGAAGGCCTCCATAAAGGTAAGCCTTATACTCCATTACTGAGTAAAAAAAGTAAAAGTGGTGGTCGGAATAACCTAGGTCGGATAACAACTCGACATGTTGGCGGTGGGCATAAGCAGCGCTACCGCATTATCGACTTTAAACGCAATAAATTGGATATACCGGCGGTCGTTGAGCGTCTTGAGTATGATCCAAACAGGACGGCCAATATTGCCCTTATCCTGTTTAAAGATGGCGAACGTCGATACATCATCGCGCCTAAAGGTATTGAGGTTGGTCAAGAGCTTATATCTTCTGAAACCGTTCCTGTAAAACCAGGTAATTGTATGCCGTTGCGTAATGTGCCTATGGGTGCCATCGTTCATTGTGTGGAATTAAAGCCAGGCAAAGGTGCGCAACTAGCACGAAGCGCGGGTACCTCGGTGCAGCTAGTAGCTAGAGATGGTGCTCATGCAACCATAAGATTGCGCTCAGGTGAAATGCGGAAAGTTTTGGCTGATTGCCGTGCGGTAATCGGTGAAGTTTCAAATTCAGAGCATAATTTAACTTCTTTAGGAAAAGCTGGGGCAACTCGGTGGAGAGGAGTTAGGCCGACTGTTCGTGGGGTTGTAATGAATCCTGTTGACCATCCACATGGTGGTGGTGAAGGAAGAACATCAGGCGGTAGGCATCCAGTTTCCCCTTGGGGTATGCCCACTAAAGGCTATAAGACCAGAAAAAACAAACGGACTGATAGCATGATTATCAGACGTAGAAAATAAGCTAAGAGAGGTATCACCGTGCCACGGTCAATAAAAAAAGGTCCATTCATCGATCATCATCTTCAAAAGAAGGTAGAAGATGCTGTTACTGCCAATAGTCGTAAGCCTATTAAAACATGGTCGAGAAGATCAATGATTATTCCTGATATGCTGGGATTAACCATAGCTATCCACAATGGTCGCTTACATATTCCCGTACTCATATCTGAGAATATGGTCGGACACAAGTTAGGTGAATTTGCGCCTACTCGTACCTTTAAAGGCCATGTGGCTGATAAAAAATCAAGATAGGTTGTGTGATGGAAATTTCAGCGAAATTAAGTAATGCGCCTTTATCAGCTCAAAAAGCACGTCTGGTTGGGGATTTGATACGTGGTATGCCTGTAGATCAAGCGCTGAACACACTAAAGTTCAGTTCAAAAAAAGCAGCAGCAATCGTTAAAAAAATTCTTGAATCTGCAATAGCAAATGCAGAACACAACGAAAGCGCGGACATCGACGAGTTGCGAGTCTCAACAGTATTTGTTGATGAAGCGCCAACTACGAAAAGATTTAAGGCAAGAGCTAAGGGACGTGCCAATCATATCCTTAAAAGAACCTGCCATATAACAGTTAAAGTCTCGGAAAACGAGTAGGGGCAGAAAATGGGACAAAAAGTACATCCAATTGGTATTCGTCTTGGAATAGTCAAGGATTGGAATTCAAGATGGTATGCAAATAGTCATGATTACCCCCTGTTTTTAAATCAGGATCTGGCGGTTAGGAAGTTTCTAAAAGCTAAGTTGGCACATGCATCGGTTAGCCATATTCAGATTAACCGTCCTGCAAACAATGCACACATCACTATTCATACTGCTAGACCTGGTATTGTTATCGGCAAAAAAGGCGAAGATATTGATTTGTTGAGGCAGCATATATCAAAAATGATAGGTGTGCCGGTACAGCTCAATGTTGAAGAAATCAGAAAGCCTGAGCTTGATGCCCTGTTAGTAGCAGAGGGCGTGGCGCAACAGCTAGAAAAGCGGATTATGTATCGGAGAGCCATGAAGCGAGCAGTTACCAATACCATGCGTCTCGGAGCTGAAGGCATAAAAATCAATGTTGGTGGTCGGTTAAATGGCGCTGAAATTGCGAGAAGCGAATGGTACAGAGAAGGTCGAGTGCCTTTGCATACCTTAAGGGCTGATATTGACTATGCAACCGCTGAAGCAAATACGACTTACGGAATCATCGGTATAAAAGTATGGATATTCAAGGGCGAAGTATTTGATACGGGTTTGAATAATACAGCCAATAATTCTGATTCTAAGAAATAAGTAAAGGGACAGAGTAATGCTGCAACCAAAAAGAACAAAATTCCGTAAACAGCACAAAGGTAGGAATAACGGAACTGCCGTACGTGGATCGTCTGTCAGCTTTGGCGAATATGGATTAAAGGCAATTAGCCGTGGCAGACTGACTGCTAGGCAAATCGAATCCGCCCGTAGAACAATTACCCGTCACGTCAAACGTGGCGGTAAAATCTGGATTAGAATCTTCCCAGATAAGCCAATTACCAAAAAACCATTAGAAGTTCGTATGGGAAAAGGCAAAGGTAGTGTAGAATACTGGGTTGCGCAAATTAGGCCCGGAACGATGCTATACGAGATACAAGGAGTTTCTGAAGAGTTAGCTCGCGAGGCATTTACCTTGGCGGCGGCTAAGTTACCATTGAAAACTCTATTTACTGCTCGGACGATAATGTAATGAATGCAACAGAATTACGCAAAAAGACTAAGGATGAGTTGGGTACTGTACTCATTGATCTTTCGCGGGAAAAATTTAACCTGAAGATGCAAAAAGGTACGGGTCAACTTGTTAAGCCAGATCAGGTCAAAAAAGTACGACGTGACATAGCTCGTGTCAATACCATCATCAACGAAATGGCGAGAACGTAAAATGACTGAAAATGAAGTCAAGCTGCGGACGATAACCGGTAAGGTTGTTAGTAATAAAATGGATAAAACCGTTACTGTGTTGGTGGAGCGTGTCGTTAAGCATCCGGTCTATGGCAAGTATATTAAGCGGTCAACAAAAATGATGGCGCATGACGAACAGAATGTTTGTCAGGAAGGCGATGTGGTCTCAATAACATCTTGCAGGCCAATGTCCAAAAACAAAACCTTTAAATTGGTTGCGGTTTTGGAAGTTGCTAAGCGATAAATGCTGCAATCAATTACAGTTAATTAGGAAAAAATCATGATTCAGATGCAAACTAACCTTGATGTTGCCGATAATAGCGGCGCAAAAAGAGTCATGTGTATCAAAGTATTGGGTGGTTCGCACAGGCGTTATGCAGGGATTGGTGACATCATCAAGGTCAGCATAAAAGATGCCATTCCTCGTGGACGGGTAAAGAAGGGTGAAGTTTATAATGCACTTGTCGTTAGAACGGCTAAAGGTGTCCGCAGAGCGGATGGCTCAATTATACGTTTCGATGGTAATGCAGCGGTAATCCTTAACAATAATTTACAGCCTTTAGGTACCCGTATTTTTGGGCCGGTAACGCGTGAATTAAGGGGTGAGAGATTCATGAAAATTATCTCCTTGGCTCCCGAAGTATTATAGGAGATTGCTACATGAATAAGATTAGAAAAGGTGATGATGTCGTTATTCGCACCGGTAAAGATAAAGGCAAAAGCGGTAGAGTCACGCAGGTTTTGAAAGATAACAAAGTTTTGGTTGAAGGACTTAATCAAGCTAAAAAAAACCAAAAGCCAAATCCTAACGCAGGGATAACAGGTGGTATTGTTGTAAAAGATATGCCAATTAATATTTCTAATGTTGGTCTCTACAATCCAACGACAAAAAAGGCTGATCGAATAGGTTTCAGATTCTTGGAAGATGGCAAGAAAGTTCGGTATTTTAAGTCAACAAATGAAAACGTTGATGTGTAAGGTATATTAAATCATGGCTAGACTAGAGTCCGTTTACAAAGAAACCATTCTTCCAGAATTGGTAAAGCAGTTTTCCTACAAATCCGTTATGCAAGCGCCACGGATTACTAAAATAACCCTTAATATGGGTGTTGGGGAAGCTGTTGCAGATAAAAAAATATTGCTATCGGCTGTCAGCGATATGGAAAAAATATCTGGACAAAAGCCAGTGATTACATTGGCAAGAAAATCGATAGCTGGTTTTAAGATACGCGATGATATGCCAATAGGTTGCAAAGTCACTCTGCGTAGTCAAAGAATGTACGAATTCCTTGATAGGCTTATCAGTATATCAATTCCCAGAATCCGTGATTTTAGGGGATTAAGTCCTAAAAGTTTTGATGGCTATGGTAATTACTCGATGGGCGTTAAGGAGCAAATCATTTTTCCAGAAATTGATTATGACAAAATCGACGCGATTCGTGGGATGGATATTACGATTACAACTACCGCGCAAACTAATGAAGAAGGCTTGGCGTTGTTAAAGCTCTTTAATTTCCCATTTAAGAATTGAGATTTAGATATGGCCAAGAAGTCTATGATTGCCCGCGAAGATAAGCGTAAGAAGTTGGTTCTTAAATACGATACCAAGCGTAAAGCAATAAGAGAAATCATTAGAGACCCTAATGCGACATTTGAGCAAAAAGAAGTGGCTCATAAGCAGCTACAAAAATTGCCAAGAGATTCAAGTGCTACCAGAATACGTAACCGCTGTGCGATCACAGGTCGTCCTCATGGGTACTATCGCAAATTCGGTCTTAGCAGAAACAAATTAAGAGAAGCGACAATGCGCGGTGATGTACCTGGTGTTGTTAAGGCCAGTTGGTAACTTGAGCAGTAACGGTTTGGAGACAAAACAATGAGTATGACAGACCCAGTAGCAGATATGTTGACACGGATCAGAAATGGTCAATCTGCTGGGAAAAAATTTATAAAACAACCTTCCTCAAAACTGAAGCTGTCTATTGCTCAAGTATTAAAGGACGAAGGTTATATTGCCGATTTTAGTGCGGAATCATCCGGTAGTCATACTGAGATGACCGTTGACTTGAAGTACCACAAAGGTACTCCGGTTATTGAGGCAATTAAAAGAATCAGTAGACCTGGATTGCGTATCTATAAATCAAAGGATGAGTTACCTAAAGTATTGGGTGGCTTAGGTATTGCAATTGTGTCAACATCCAATGGCGTTATGACAGATAGGGCTGCTAGAGCTAAAGGTCATGGCGGTGAAATTATTTGTACTGTTTGTTAATGGCGGTGGTTTATGTCAAGAATTGCTAAAGCGCCAGTTACCATCCCAAAAGGTGTTGATGTCAAATTGACTGGCAATAATATGACCGTTAAAGGCAGTAAAGGTCAGTTGTCATTTGATTTTAATCCCGCAGTTGGAATGACTGTCACTGATAATGTTATTCAGATGCAATGGGACAAGGATAGCAAGGGTGCTATTGCCCAAGCAGGAACTGCAAGGTCTATCGTCAATAGTATGGTCATCGGCGTTTCTGAAGGCTTTGAAAAGAAAATGACCCTCGTTGGTGTAGGTTACAGGGCTCAGACTAAAGGCAATGTCCTTAGTTTAGCACTTGGCTTTTCCCATCCAGTTGAATTTGAAGTTCCAATAGGTATTACCGTTGAAACGCCAACTCAGACGGAAATCGTCATTAGGGGCAGTGATAAGCAACAAGTTGGTCAGGTTGCTGCAAAAATAAGAGCTTATAGGCCACCAGAGCCATATAAGGGCAAAGGTGTCAGGTACGCCGATGAGAATGTAGTTAAAAAAGAAGCTAAGAAGAAATAGGTCAGTTATGGATAAGAAAAAGTCTCGATTAAAACGTGCAATAAAATTGCGCTGCAAGATTAGGCAGTTGAACACCAATCGCTTATCTATTCATAAAACACCTCAGCATATCTATGCACAAGTCATTAGTGGCGATGGAACAAAGACTTTAGCAAGTGCTTCGACAAATCAGGCTGAAATTAAAAGTGGCTTAAAAAACACAGGCAATATCACTGCTGCTGCCGAAGTTGGAAAATTTATCGCCCAGAAAGCCATTGCTGCGGGTATTACAGAGGTTGCATTCGACCGCTCTGGTTTTAAATACCACGGTCGTGTTAAGGCTTTAGCAGATGCTGCTCGTGAAGCCGGATTAAAGTTCTAGGAGAATAAAATGGCTACAGCACCCGCACAAGGCAGTACAGATGGTTTGCAAGAAAAGTTAGTTAACGTTAGACGCGTTGCTAAGGTTGTTAAAGGTGGTCGAGTATTCGGTTTCGCAGCACTCACTGTGGTCGGTGATGGTGAGGGTCGAGTCGGTTACGGGGTAAGCAAAGCACGAGAAGTGCCCATTGCCATACAAAAATCACTCGAACAAGCCCGTAAGAATATGCGTAAAGTCGCCTTGAAAGGAGATACTTTGCAGTACGCGATTATGAACACGACTGGTGCAGCTAAAGTCTATATGCAGCCTGCTTCAGAAGGTACTGGGATCATTGCCGGTGGAGCGATGAGAGCGGTATTTGAAGTCGTTGGTGTCCATAATGTTTTAGCTAAGTGCATAGGAACTAATAACCCGATCAACGTGGTTAGGGCAACTATCAATGGCTTGACCGGAATGCATAACGCAAACCAAATAGCTGCCAAGCGCGGTTTGACAGTCGAACAGATTATTGGATAGTACAATGGCTAGTAGTAAGTTAAGTGTTACGATGACAAAAAGTAAGTTCGGACGGCTACCCGTGCATCGAGCTTGTTTAAAAGGTTTAGGTTTAGGGAAGATCAACCAGACAGTTGAGGTTCTTAACACGCCGGAAAATAGGGGTATGATAAATAAAGTATCCTATATGTTGAGAGTCGAGGAAATATAATGTTTTTGAATACCATTCAAGCAAGTGAAGGATCCAGGAAAAAATCCAGAAGAGTTGGTCGAGGTATAGGCTGTACCATGGGTAAGACATGTGGTAAGGGTCATAAAGGTCAAAAGGCTCGCAGCGGTGGCTTTCATAAAGTTGGTTTCGAGGGTGGTCAAATGCCCTTGCAGCGTCGTTTGCCTAAGATAGGTTTCCGCTCTAGGACGGCTAAGTATTCTGCTGAAGTTAGATTGGGTGAATTAGAAGGTCTGAACTTAGATGCCGTTGATCTTGCTATTTTGATCGAAAATAATATCGTTCCTGCTTTTACAAAAAAAGCGAAAGTTATATTGTCTGGCGAAATAAAAAGAGCAGTCACACTTAAAGGTATTAGCGTAACTGGCGGGGCAAAGCTCGCAATAGAAGCGGCTGGTGGCAAGGTCGAGGTTTAAGTGAGTACGCCAAAATCTGCGTTACCCTCCTACAAGCCAGGTGGTTTTTCCGAGTTAAACTCCAGGTTGCTTTTTGTATTTGGTGCGTTTGTCGTTTATAGAATTGGTGCTCACATTCCTGTGCCAGGAATAGATCCAAAAGCACTCCAGGTTATGTTTGAGCAGCAAAGCGGCTCCATTCTGGATATGTTTAATATGTTCTCCGGTGGTGCATTGATGCGGTTAAGTCTCTTTGCACTCGGTATTATGCCTTATATTTCGGCTTCTATTATCATGCAGTTAATGACGGTTGTCATTCCAGCCATGGAACAGCTTAAAAAAGAAGGCGAATCTGGAAGAAAAAAGATTTCTCAATATACACGGTACGGTACGGTCGTATTAGCAACATTCCAAGCTATCGGTATATCTCTAGCATTACAAAATCAGACGGCTGGCGGTTTGTCGGTAGTTTTGACACCGGGATTAAGTTTTATCGTTATTACGACCATAACCTTGGTGACAGGTACGGTGTTCCTGATGTGGCTAGGTGAGCAAGTAACCGAGCGTGGTATCGGTAATGGTATCTCTTTGATAATTTTTGCAGGTATTGTATCCGGTCTACCAAAAGCGATTGGTGGTACTCTAGAGCTAGCAAGAACAGGTGAAATGAATGGTGGGTTTATAATCCTACTGTTTTTATTGTCAATATTCGTTACTGCGCTGGTAGTTTTTGTTGAAAGAGGTCAAAGACGCATTCTCATTAACTATCCCAAACGGCAGCAAGGTAGGAAAGTCTATGCTGGACAGACCAGTTTTTTGCCGCTTAAGTTGAATATGGCTGGTGTTATTCCCCCTATTTTTGCTTCGAGTATTATCTTATTTCCTGCAACTATTGCTGGTTGGTTCGGTAATACTGAAGGTTTCACTTGGCTTCAAGACATCGCAACCATGTTGTCTCCAGGTCAGCCTGTTTATGTTATGTTTTATGCAACGGCAATCATTTTCTTTTGCTTTTTTTATACCGCTTTGGTGTTTAACTCAAAAGAAACTGCCGAAAACTTGAAAAAGTCCGGCGCATTTTTGCCAGGAATAAGGCCAGGTATTCAAACAAGTGCCTACATAGATAAAGTCATGACGCGGCTGACTTTAATAGGGGCTTTTTATATTACTTTAGTCTGCCTGTTGCCTGAATTTTTAATTGTCTACTGGAATGTTCCTTTTTACTTTGGCGGAACTTCCTTGCTGATTATCGTAGTGGTTGTGATGGATTTTATTTCGCAGATGCAAACGCATTTAATGTCTCAGCAATACGAAGGCTTGATGAAAAAAGCTAATTTGAAGAAATAAGCCATAACGCATGAATTATAGGAGTTGGTAATGAAAGTAAGAGCCTCGGTTAAAAGAATTTGTAGAAACTGCAAGGTTGTGAAAAGAAGCGGTGTTGTCAGGGTTATCTGTGTAGATGGAAGACATAAACAACGTCAAGGATAGAATTAGTTGTTGCTGCAAAATTGCAGCAGTGCTAAAATTTTGAGTTAACTTTAGAATCCTATCAGGGGAGTACTAGATGGCACGTATTGCCGGGATAAACATACCAGAGCATAAACATGCTTGGATTGCATTAACTTCTATTTACGGAGTTGGTCGCCAAACTGCAAGTGATATTTGTGAGAAAGTCGGTATTTTGACATCTGTAAAGATTAAAGACCTAACGGAAGATCAGTTAGAGTCTATTCGTACTGTTGTGTCTAAAATGACCGTTGAGGGCGATTTGCGTCGCGAAGTATCTATGAATATCAAGAGGTTGATGGATCTTGGATGTTATCGTGGTATTAGGCATCGTCGTGGTTTGCCCTTAAGAGGGCAGCGAACTAAAACCAATGCACGTACTCGTAAAGGGCCACGCAAACCGATTAAAAAGTAAGAAATAAATAGGGTCTAAATTAATGGCAAGTCCAGCTCGTACCAGAAAACGCATAAAAAGAGAAGTAGCAGATGGCATTGTTCATGTCCATGCTTCATTCAATAATACCATCATTACGATTACCGATAGAAAAGGTAATGCTTTGTCGTGGGCGACATCAGGAGGCTCAGGCTTTCGTGGCTCAAGAAAAAGCACGCCGTTTGCTGCACAGGTAGCTGCTGAAAAAGCAGGCACCGTTGCTTTAGAGTTTGGTATGAAAAATCTTGATGTGCAGATTAAAGGTCCAGGCCCAGGACGTGAGTCGGCTGTGCGTTCCCTGAATAATTTAGGGTTCAAAATTAATACCATTGTTGATGTGACTCCCATTCCACACAATGGTTGCCGTCCACCTAAAAAACGCCGCGTGTAATTAAGGAGCTGTATAAATGGCAAGATATCTTGGACCCACTTGTAAATTAAGTAGAAGAGAAGGAACTGACCTTTTTCTAAAGAGCAGAGGTAAGTCTTTAGAGGGTAAATGTAAGTTAGACCAAAGACCTGGTCAACACGGTACAAAACGTGCAAGAAGCTCAGATTATGCGCTCCAGTTGAGAGCCAAGCAGCGACTGCGTAGAATTTATGGTATTTTGGAGAAACAATTCAGAAATTACTATAAATCGGCTGATATGAAAAAAGGTGCAACAGGCGAGAATCTGTTGAACCTTCTTGAATCAAGATTAGATAATGTTGTTTATCGTATGGGCTTTGCATCCACTCGTGCTGAAGCAAGGCAGCTAGTTAGTCATAAATCAGTGCAAGTAAATGGTACTTTAATAAATATACCGTCGTACCAGCTTTCAGTTGGCGATACATTGTCAGTTAGAGAAAAAGCAAAAAAGCAACAACGGATTGTTGATGCGCTAGTTGTCGCTGAACAATATGGTTTCCCTGCGTGGCTTGAAGTTAATACAAAAGCTATGACGGGATCATTTAATTCTTTACCGGATCGTGTTGATCTGGGTAGCGACATCAACGAACAGTTGGTCGTAGAATTATACTCAAAATAATTGCGGTTCTGAGGAAGATACATGCAAAATTCTTTTGCTGGATTGTTAAAGCCTCGGTTAGTTGAGGTTGTAAGTAAAACACCTAATCATTCTAGGATTGTCATAGAGCCTTTAGAAAGAGGTTTCGGACATTCACTGGGAAATGCTCTGAGAAGAGTGTTGCTGTCCACCATTCCAGGGTGTGCGGTAACAGATGTCGAGATTGAGGGTGTGCAACATGAGTACACAACTATAGAAGGTGTTCAGGAAGATGTCATCGACATTTTGTTGAACCTAAAAAAATTGGCAGTCGTACTCCACTCTAGGGATGAAGTTGAGCTAACGCTCACTAAAAATGGTGAGGGTAGCGTAACAGCTGCTGATATTACATTGCCCCACGACGTAGAAATTATTAATCCTGACTTAGTCATTGCCAATCTGACTCAAGCAGGTGTGTTAAACATGAAAATACGGATTCGTCGTGGTAGGGGTTATGAGCCGCTTAGTGTTCGTAAGACTCAATCAGATTACGTTCCAGTTGTTGGTGCCTTGCATTTAGATGCATCGTATACGCCAATTGTTAAAGTGGCTTACCATGTTGAAAGCACTCGTGTTGAACAACGAACCAATTTAGATAAATTGATTATTGAGCTGGAAACCAACGGAACTGTTGATCCAGAACAAACAATTAAATTGGCAGCAACTATTCTTCACGATCAATTGTCGGTATTTGTTGATTTTGAGCGGGTAGTTCATCCTCAAATTGAGGATGTTACCGTTGTTGAAGATGATATTGATCCGATTTTGTTGCGTCCGGTTGATGATCTTGAGTTGACGGTTCGTTCGGCGAATTGCTTAAAAGCAGAGAATATATTTTATATTGGCGATTTGATTCAGCGTACTGAGGTCGAATTGTTAAAAACACCCAACCTTGGTAAAAAGTCGTTGACTGAAATAAAAGACATCTTGGCTTTGAAAGGGTTGTCCTTGGGTATGCGTTTAGATAATTGGCCGCCTGACAGTCTTGCTGACCAATCACACGCTATAACACACTAACATAGGTCTGTAGTAATGAGACATCGTAAAAGCGGTAGACAACTTAATATGAATAGCAGCCATAGAAAGGCACTATTCAGTAACATGGCTAATTCATTGTTCAAGCATGAGTTGATCAAAACAACATTGCCCAAAGCGAAAGAATTACGCGGCTTTGCTGAACCTTTGATTACCTTATCAAAAGATGATAGCGTAGCAAAAAGACGGCTTGCTTTCGCAAGGCTACGTGATCGTGACATGGTAACCAAACTGTTTAATGAATTGGGACCACGTTACAAAAATCGTCCAGGAGGCTACCTCCGCATTATGAAATGTGGTTTCAGACCAGGGGACGATGCTCCGATGGCGTATGTTGAGTTGGTTGATAGACCTACTGAATCTTGATTATTGGATTGATGAATAATCAATGAAGCATAAAAAAACCGGCAATGCCGGTTTTTTTATGCTTTAAATTTACCTAAAGATAAAGCTATCTTTCTAATAATTCTAATTTTCCTTCTTTACCATTCCATTCATCAGCTTCTGCTAAAGGTTTGGTTACTTCGGTAATAACCGGCCACAGTTTGGATAATTCGGCATTTAAAGCGATAAAGTTTTCTTGTCCTTCAGGGACTTCATCTTCAGCAAATATGGCATTCGCAGGGCATTCAGGTTCACATAAGGTGCAATCAATACACTCGTCAGGATCAATTACCAAAAAATTTGGACCTTGATGGAAGCAATCGACCGGACATACATCGACACAGTCGGTAAATTTACATTTAATACAGTTTTCGGTGACTACAAAAGCCATACATTTTCTACCAGGATAGTTTAAACAAAGGTTGTTTTTTGACGGGGCATTTTAACAGAATCTGACCACCTATAGAACAGAAGACTGGCTAATAAGTAGTATTTACTGGACAGCTTAAAATACTGACAGATAAATATTTAGCTATTTTAAACTTGCCGAATTGAATAATGAAAAGAATGTATTTTTTACGCCATTGATTTTACGGTTTTTTGTGTTGGCAAGCGCAAGTTTCACTTCATCCTTGAGTTCGCTGTCTGCAAATGACTGTTCTTTTCGGGTAGGTGCTAATAATGCCTTCTCAAAATAGCTTTGTGCTTCTTTGGCTTTGTTGTTGGCTAATAAGAAGTCACCATAAAAATAATTGGCATCAATGCCATTTGGATTGATTTTTAATGCGGCTTGAAACATTTTTTCCGCTTTTTCGGCATCACCAAAAGCTATCGGCCAACTGGGAACCATGTAGTAAAGCGTACCTAACGTGACATAAGCCGAGCCATTTGCCGTTTGTGGGTTGATTTTAATGGCTGCTAGCAGCAAATCCCGTGATTTGTGAATCGCTTTGAGTGCAGTAAAGCCATCTTGCAGTTCCGCATGGGTCGCTATGACCAGTGCTTGCCAGAATAGCGGTTCAGCCGTGTTAGGAAATTGCACTGCAAGCTGTTCTGCCTTGGTAAGTAGCGCGTCATAAGCGGCTTCCTGCTTGGTTTTAGGCAGTTTGTAATATATCGATGCCCACTCGGATTCGATTGCTTGAGCAGAAGATGTTATGTCTTCTGCGAAGCATTGAATGGAAAGTAGTAGTAATGCAACAAAAGTTGTTTTTTTCATACATTCACTATAGAACAATATTCAATATTATTCAATAGGTCTATGAATTATTTGTCTATTAAGTCGAAATATTTATTTAATGAGCCAGTTTTTGTAGGGATTTATAGCCAAATTGTTGTTGTAAAAACGCAAATCCTGAGTGACTTCTGCGCCTAACCAGTCTGGTTTGATAAATTCTTGCCCCACTTCGGCGAGTTCAATCTCCGCAACAATCAGACCTTGGTTGTCACCTTCAAACTCATCAATTTCCCAGATATTGCGGTCATGCGTTATAAAATGGCGGATTTTTTCTATCAGTTTACCGCAGAGCTTATTAATGATTTCCTCAGCATCGGGCAATGGAATTTCGTATTCAAATTCTAGCCGTTGCGTACCAATGGTTGCGCTTTTGATATTCAGCCAGGCTTGATTGTCGGAAATGCGAATCCGTATTGAGCTTGTGGGTTGAGAACTTAAGTAGCCCTGTTTGTACTTTACGGATTTTTGGATAGACCTGCGCCAATCCTCGTTAGCAAGCAAAAACTTATGTTCAATTTCTATAGCCATGATAGTTGCGTTTCATTTTTTGCATTGTTGTTGATCGCAAAAAGGTGGCGTTCGGGTCTCGGAGCAACCGCATAAAGCTATCGTTCCTGTTGTCCCTGAGTAACATTTTACCGATTTCTTAGTTGATTTTTCGCGGTGTGAATGATCGCATAGCGGCATGGTTTGGCTGTAACCGCAGCTACACCAGGAATAGCGTTGCCCCATTTGTACGTCAACGGGCAAGGGGTTATTGGTTTTTGTTGTCATATTATTGAATTAGGCAAGGGATGATGTGGACGATTATAAGATATTTCCGTGATGGGGTGATGTTACCTAGAAAGTAAGCATACAAAAATAAACCCGACAGATAACCAGCTTTATGAGGATAGTAAAAGAGACTATCATGTGACCTCATAGGGAAAGACTATTTAACAGTCTAATAGTGACGTGATATTTTCAGATTGAAAACTAAGGAGTATGCCATGACTACCGTTTTAATTACCGGAGCCAATCGCGGCTTGGGCTTGGAGTTTTGCCGACTATATGCCGATGCGGGCTGGAATGTGATTGCCTGTTGCCGCAATCCGGCGCAGGCCGATGGGCTAAGCGCATTGTGCCAACATTACGCTTCCATACAAATAGAAGCGTTAGATGTAACTTATCTCGATCAAATCGATAAGTTGTCTAAAAAATTATCAGCTGCCAGCATTGATGTATTAATCAATAATGCCGGTGTTTATGACGATAATAGCAGTAACGGTTTTGGGCAACTGGACTATCAGGCTTGGCAGCACTCCATGCTAATCAATACCTTAGCACCGATGAAGATGGCAGAAACTTTTTTACCGCAAATCATACGCGGCGACAAAAAGTTGATTGTCAATGTCAGCAGCTTAATGGGTAGCGTTTCCGATAATGACAGTGGTGGCAGTATCCTTTACCGATCAAGCAAGGCGGCGTTAAATGCAGCGATGAAAAGCCTGTCGATTGAGTTAAGGAATCAAAATATCGGCGTACTTATACTGCATCCAGGTTGGGTACAAACTGATATGGGCGGAGCAAATGCCTTGATTGACAGCAAAACCAGTGTAAGCGGAATGTGTGCCGTGATAAATGGTTTTACCTTGGCGCAATCCGGCGCTTTTTTTAAATATGATGGCAAACCCATGCCTTGGTAGGAAGATATGCCCAATAAGATTGTTTGTTCTATCGTTTTCTTGTTGCAACTTTGTTTCGGTGCTGCTAGGGCAGTTGATGTGGCGATACCGGATGCCATCAAGATACCAGAAGGGAATAGTGCGTATTTGACCGTCCATGCCAAAGGCGACCAGATTTTCCACTGCATGTTAAAAGCTGGCGAATATGCTTGGCAATGGCATTCGCCCGAAGCCAAATTATACGATACGCAAAATCAAGCCTTGGTTGGAACTCACGGTGCAGGACCTAGCTGGACGCACAAAGATGGTAGCAGGGTGAAAGCCAAGGCTATCCAAAAAATCGATGCACCGGATAAGGCTTCTGCGGCTTGGTTATTGCTTGAGGTTACTGAACATCAGCGCGATGGCGTGTTGGCTAAAGCCAATTATATACAGCGCATCAATACCAAAGGTGGTGTTGCGCCATTATCTGGTTGTGATAACAACCATCTCGGCGGAGAGAGTCGGGTGCGGTATAGTGCGGATTACGTTTTCTATAGCAAATGACTGTTTTAATCCTGTTGTTCCAAAATCTGCTTCAAGAAAGGGATAGTCAGCTTACGTTTGGCTGCCAACGATGCCCAGTCCAGCTTGTCCAGCATTACCCATAACGACGATAGGTTCCTGTCGTAATGGGTAAGTAAGAAACGTGCGACTGGCGGCGTAATCTCAAATCCCATTTGTTGTGCCTTATGCGTTAGCGCGGCGATTTTGTCGTCATCCTCCAAAGGCTGGATTTTTAAGGACAGCCCCCAGTTAATTCGGGTTTGCAAATCAGGTAAGCTAAAGGCAATGGCGCAAGGCGCACAGGATGCTGATAGGATCAGCCTGTGGTTTCGGTCACGATGCTGGTTAAATAAATTAAAAAAAGCCAATTCCCAATCTGCTCGTCCTGCAAGAGAGTCTATGTTGTCAAAGCAAACAAGTTCAAAATCTTCAAGTCCGGCAAAGAGCTCGGGCTTGATTGAAGTAGAATTCGATAAATCCAGGTAGAAGGCACTAATATTTCGCTTGAATGCTTCATGGCAGCAAGCCTGCAATAAATGGCTTTTCCCATGACCTTTATCGCCCCAGAGGAAAATAAGTTGTTCGCCTGTTCCTGCGGCAGTCTTTTTTAACTGCTCGATAATTTCCTGGTTGCAGCCCGGATAGAAGTCGTCGAATGTCTGATTTGCCCTAAATTCAAATTTGACGGGTAGCTGTTCTGCCATTCAGGTGCGGGTTCCCGTCAAACGTATATAAAATGATGCGCCAAAAAAAATCATCAGGCTAAGTAGGATTTCTAGCAAGGCGTAGGGTCTTGTGCTGGCATTAACGTAAGCTTCAACGCAGCCGTGTATAAAGTAAATCAGGCTGATATAAGCTAACCACGCACAGCTTTTCAGATTTGTATCCAAAAATCCTCGCATAGGTAATAACAAGGGTGTGACCGTAATTAAAATCATCAATGCAACAGGAAACTTAGATGGCGGCGTAAGAACGGTATTCCACAGCATCAGTAAAGCGAATAATCCGAAAAAGCCCACTACGGCGATCCAATAAAGGAAATGGGGCGCAATTTTCATGCGCTTGGTTTTAGCAACAGTGCGGTTTTCGCTAGGCGTGAACCTAGTGCAATGCACAGCATTTTTTCATGTTCGGTTATAGGCATATCATCAGTTGTTACGCGGCTGGAACCGTAAGGCGTGCCTCCAGATGTTGTTTCACGCAAGGCATTTTCTGAATACGGTAAGCCTAATATCATCATGCCGTGGTGCAGTAGTGGCAACATCATAGACAATAAGGTGGTTTCCTGTCCGCCGTGCATACTGCCTGTGGAGGTAAATACTCCGGCGGGTTTGCCTGAAAGTGCGCCAGAAAACCAGAGTTCTGTCGTGCTATCGAGAAAGTGTTTCAACGGGGAAGCCATATTGCCGAAGCGGGTAGGGCTGCCTAGCGCCAGGCCATCACAGCTTTTCAAATCGTCCAAGGTGGCGTAAATTGCGCCTTCGGCTGGAATGGTGCTGGCAGTTTTTTCGCAGACGGTGGAAACATCAGGGACTGTTCTAAGTACGGCTTCTGCGCCTTTGACCGATTCAACGCCCCGTGCAATTAAGTTAGCCATCTCGGCAGTAGAGCCATCACGTGAGTAATAAAGTATCAGGATTTTTGCCATGATTAATTAGGGTGCGGTTATTAAGTAAGTTCTGAATAAGTCCTTCGACAAGCTCAGGATGAACAGAATCAACCTGTTTTATAGAATACCAAGCACATTTTCCGGTGGACGGCCTATCGCCGCCTTGCCATTGGCAAGCACAATCGGACGTTCGATCAAGATAGGATGGTTTACCATGCCGTTGATTAGCGATTGTTTATCCAATGCACTATTGTCCAGACCATTAGCCTTATATTCGGCTTCTTGCTTACGCATTAAAGCGCGTGGTTCGATGCCTAGTTTATCCAGAATATCAGCCAACTCATCGGCATTGGGCGGTGTTTTCAGGTACTCAATCACTTCCGGTTCAATGCCACGGTCTTTCAGCAGTTGTAAGGTTTGCCGAGATTTAGTGCAGCGTGGGTTGTGGTAAATTTTTACAGCCATGATGATTCGCCTATTTAAAACCAATATCAAACAATCTTGAATCTTAAGCGATTATAATAGCATCCTGATTAAATTCCGATTTATAAATGGCACTATCACTTATCAAACATCGGCTGCTAGATCGAGCCAAACAGTACAGCCTGTTGGCACGATTAGATCGCCCCATCGGTATTCTCATCCTGCTATGGCCTGCATTATGGGCATTGTGGGTGGCAAGTGACGGCAAGCCAGATGCCTTGATATTAACGGTTTTTTGCTTAGGTGTGGTATTTATGCGATCAGCAGGCTGCATCATTAATGATTATGCTGACCGAGATTTTGACCCCCATGTCGAACGCACCAAGCTACGCCCTATCGCGGCGGGTAAGGTCGCTCCCAAAGAGGCTTTGGTCGTGTTTGTGGTGCTATGCTTGTGTGCTTTTGGTCTGGTATTGCTATTGAATATCTACACGATATTATTGTCATTCGTCGCAGCATTTTTAGCCGCGAGTTATCCGTTTACCAAGCGTTACACGCAATTGCCCCAGGCTTATCTGGGTATCGCCTTTGGTTGGGCAGTGCCTATGGCATTTGCTGCCCAGCAAAACCAACTCCCTGCCGTGACCTGGATTCTATATCTGGCGGTGATGCTATGGGCACTGGTATACGACACTATGTACGCAATGGTCGATAAAGATGATGACTTAAAGATTGGCGTTAAATCCACTGCCATCCTGTTTGGCGATTATGACCGCCACATCATGGCAGTTTTGCAATTGATAATTCTCGGCTTATTGGTAACGGTAGGCATTATGCAGCAGCTCGGTTGGGCTTATTACTTGGGCTTGTCGGTTGCTGCCGGATTGTCGATATATCAGCAGAAATTGATTTTTCATCGTGACAAAAAGCAGTGTTTTCAGGCGTTTTTGAACAATAACTGGTTCGGTTTAGCGGTTTTTATGGGAATTTTTTTAGATTTTTGGGTGAGATAATCCTTAGAAAATGCTTAACGTAACGTATTATTTGCTTTCAATACAGGAATTTCCGAATGGTGATTTCAAGTCAGATATTGAAATTGTTCCTATTTAAAAGATCACTTTTAACACAAACAGATTGCGAGGATTGCAGAATGAAAATATTTTTATCATTAAGTTTGATACTTTTGGCGGGGTGTACCCAAGATCAGCAAAACCAGCTATCTAGGAAAGTAGTAGAGATTTTGGACGGAGATTATTTGGTCACCTATGCCAATGGCACAACTACCAAAACCTGGCGAATAGATAACGGTAAAGTCACATCTAGCGATAAAGGCTATTACTACTTTTGGGATGACAAAAAACATTATGTCCAAGTACCAATCATGAATACGTTTGTTGAGGAAATTGATTGACAGAAACAGTCATAGCAAGACCTTTGACAAAAAGCACGCGTGTACAAAAGAGTTCAGAACAGAATTCCCCGCTTGGTAAATTTATTGATTCTGTTCGGGTGAGCTGGTCAAATGCTCTCCTGAGCGATGTCGAAGGGCAAGAACCAAGCAACTTGCTCAAAGATTACCCAGGTAATTCAGCAACGTCAGCCGCTTTAGTTTAAAATTACCCACTTTGTCAGCTCCAATTTCCTGTTTTCTGCCACTGAATGAATGCCCTATCACCTGATGTAAGATCGTCTTTAACCACACTCAGGGATTATATCCGCTGGGGCGCAAGCCGATTTGCTGAAGCTAAACTTGAGTTCGGTCATGGTACAGCAACTGCGTTAGATGAAGCCGCTGCATTGGTCTTGCACACTTTGCATCTACCGTATAACTTAAGTGAATTCTATTTGCAGTCGGCACTTACTGTAGAAGAACGGCAAGCTATTATAGCGATTATCGAAAGGCGCATAAGCGAACGCAAACCCGCCGCCTACCTCACGCACGAAGCTATTTTTGCTGGCTTATCGTTTTACGTTGACGAGCGGGTGTTAGTACCACGGTCTCCGATTGCCGAGCTCATCGAACAACGCTTTGCACCGTGGATAGAAGAAGATCAAGTCGAACGTATTTTAGATTTGTGTACAGGCAGCGGCTGTATTGCTATTGCCTGTGCTTATGCCTTCCCTGATGCCGAAGTTGATGCAGTTGATTTATCAACTGATGCGCTGGCAGTTGCCGAAATTAATGTTATAAAACATCAGCTTACAGATGAAGTCATGCTGTATCAATCGGACTTGTTCGATCAGTTACCTGATGAGTTGTACGATATTATTGTCAGCAATCCGCCGTATGTGGCGATTGCAGAGTGGCAGCAACTCTCGCCAGAATTCCATGCCGAGCCGGAAATCGGATTTGTTGCGGGTGATTCCGGTTTGGATATTGTCATCCGCATACTGGCAGAAGCCAAAGATTACCTAACGCCGCAAGGGATATTGGTCGTCGAAGTTGGCAGCAGTGCCGAGACATTACAACAAGCATTCCCCACAGTACCTTTTTACTGGTTAGCTTTTGAACGCGGCGGTGACGGTGTTTTTTTGCTGACCGCAGAACAGCTTAATGATTATCATGAACAATTTGCAAACGCCATCAATTAACACAACGTATTGAAATGTCTGGAAATACCATAGGAAAACTGTTTGCCGTCACCTCGTTTGGCGAAAGCCACGGCCCTGCGATTGGTTGTATCGTCGATGGCTGTCCTCCTGGAATGGCGTTATCGGAAGCCGACCTGCAAAACGACCTGGATCGACGTAAGCCAGGCACTTCCAGGCATACCACGCAAAGACGGGAAGACGATGCGGTTAAAATCCTGTCCGGCGTATTTGAAGGCAAAACCACGGGAACACCTATCGGTTTGCTTATCGAAAATACCGACCAACGCTCAAAAGATTATTCCAAAATTGCTGAAACCTTCCGTCCCGGTCATGCCGATTACACCTATCAACATAAATATGGTTTTAGGGATTATCGCGGCGGTGGGCGTTCATCGGCACGGGAAACCGCCATGCGCGTGGCGGCAGGAGGCATAGCCAAGAAATATCTGCGTGAAATCGCCGGAATTGAAATTCGCGGTTACTTATCCCAGTTAGGGCCGATCAAAATAGAAACGGTTGACTGGAATATTATCGACAGCAACCCGTTTTTTTGCCCAGATGCCAGCAAAGTGCCGGAAATGGAAAAATACATGGATGCCTTACGTAAAGAAGGCGAATCCATCGGCGCACGGATCGAAGTCGTCGCCACCAACGTACCGCCGGGTTTGGGCGAGCCGATCTTCGACCGTTTGGATGCGGATTTGGCACACGCCCTGATGAGCATCAATGCGGTCAAGGGCGTAGAAATTGGCGGTGGGTTTGACTGCGTTAACACCAAAGGCACCCAGTTTCGGGATGAGATTACGCCCGATGGTTTTTTAAGCAATCATGCGGGCGGTATTTTGGGCGGCATATCCAGCGGCCAGCCTATTACCGCCAGCATCGCTCTAAAACCAACTTCCAGCCTTCGCTTGCCTGGGCGCAGTATCAATACGCGCGGTGAGGCCGTCGAGGTCATTACCGAAGGCCGTCATGATCCTTGTGTCGGCATACGGGCAACCCCGATTGCAGAAGCGATGATGGCGATTATCCTCATGGATCATTTTTTACGACATCGAGCGCAGAATTTTGGGGTGGATTCGGGGTTGCCGGTTTTGAGCTAAGGTTAATAGTCAAGTAGGGTGCATTTCATGCACCAAAATCACGCTAATATTTGCCTTTGATGATAAATTTTGCGCTTACACATAATAACAACGCCTTATGGTGCATAAAATGCACCCTACGATTGATGTCTGAATATCGACGGGCGAATACCAAAGGCGGAACTTATTTTTTTACGGTCGTGACTTATCGCCGACAACCGTTTTTATGTGACGAACGGGTTCGTACCGCATTGCGTGAAGGGATTAAGGCAGCGCAAATAACACACCCATTTGTCATCGATGCCTGGGTTTTATTGCCCGATCATCTTCACGCCATTTGGACATTGCCGCCTGATGATGCCGATTTTGGTATCCGTTGGGCGTTAATCAAACGATTTGTTACCAAACAATGTAACTCGGAATTAAAGCGCGATGAATGGCTGAATCCATCAAAACTTAAAAGAAAGGAATCAACTTTTTGGCAACGGCGGTTTTGGGAGCATCAAATCCGGGACGAAAGTGATTTTCATAAACATGTCGATTACATCCATTACAATCCGGTGAAACATGAGTTGGTTAAAAAGGTATCGGATTGGCCGTATTCGACATTTCATCGTTATGTTGGACAAGGTGTTTATGGCGTGGATTGGGCGGGTGTGTCTGGTGATGAAGAATTAACAGGTTTTGGTGAATAGTAGGGTGCATTCCATGCACCAAAAACCATGTCAATTTGCTATTTGATGATAAAACTTTGCACTTACTTAATGAATAACACTTTTTTATGGTGCATAAAATGCACCCTACATTGTGGTTTCTAAATGGCAGTTCCTTATTGGCGACTCTCCAGCTTCTACCTCTGCTATTTCGCCGCCCTGGGTGCTTTCATTCCCTATTGGAGTCTTTATCTAAAAGAAAACGGCTTTAATCCCGCCGAAATAGGTCAGTTATCCGCGCTTTTAGTTGGCACCAAAATTATTGCGCCTAATCTTTGGGGCTGGATTGCCGACCATAGCCGGAAAAACCTGCGTATCATCCGCTGGACCTCGTTTTTTGCGGCACTCTTGTTTGCCGGATTTTTGGCAGTCCATGATTATATGGAATTCGCTTGGCTGACCATTGCCTTTAGCTTTTTCTGGAATGCGCCATTGCCGCTGTATGAAGCGATAACCTTAGCGCACTTGCAGGAAGACTCGCATGGTTACAGTCGTATCCGCTTATGGGGTTCGGTCGGATTTATACTGACAGTGGCGGCAGTCGGCAAATTGCTCGATAGCCAGCCCATAGTTCTGTTGCCCGTCTTGATTACGGAATTATTGGCTTTGACTTGGTTAACGGCGTTAGTAACCCCCAAAAGCCGTATCATCAGCCATGACCACAGCCCAGCTCGCATAGTCAGCATCATCAAAAAACCGGAAGTTATCGCATTCCTGTTTGTCTACGTGCTGATCCAATTTGCCCATGCACCGTATTATGTGTTTTATTCGATTTACCTGAAACAGCATCTGTATTCGACGACAACAACCGGGCTGCTCTGGTCGTTGGGCGTGATCGCCGAAATTGTCTTGTTCCTGTTTATGAAGGCACTATTGAAGCGCTATTCCTTACGCGGCATTTTGCTTACCAGTTTAATATTTGCCATATTGCGCTGGGTGTTGATTGGCGGTTATGTGGATAATATCTATTTGCTATTATTTGCCCAATTGCTCCATGCCGCCACATTTGGAGGCACACATATTGCTGCTATCCATTTCGTGCATCGCTATTTCGACCAGCATCATCAAGCTAAGGGACAAGCTTTGTATCACAGTTTGAGCTTTGGTTTGGGCGGCATGTTAGGTAGTCTATTTAGCGGTTATTATTGGGAGCCTTTAGGTTCCCATATTATCTATTCAGCCGCCGCATTAAGCTGTGGTGTTGCTATTGTGATCGCTTATATTTGGGTGGGTCGGGAAGATAGTTGCTACACTTGAGGTAAAGAATGCAAGGTCAAAAAAACTTGCACCTTCATCCTTTCACCTTGTACCTTATGTACGGTTCTATTATTCGGGGTTAATGTGTTTGAAATCATAAAAAGTGGCGGTTGGATGATGTTTCCCATCATTTTGAGTTCGATTATTGCGATGGCTATCGTCGGCGAACGCTTTTGGTCGTTACAAAAGAAGAAAATTTTGCCGCCGGACTTACTTCCTCAGGTAAGGAGGCTGTACGTTGAAAATAAAATGGATGAGCCTACGCTGCGCCGTTTAAAAACCAGTTCACCTTTGGGATATGTCTTAGCGGCTGGTCTTGCTAATAGCAGCCACGGCAGAAGAGTGATGAAGGATTGCATGGAAGAAGCCGGTCGCAAAGTTGCACATGATTTGGAACGCTTTCTCAATGCGTTGGGTACGATTGCGGCGGTTGGTCCATTACTGGGTTTATTAGGTACCGTATTCGGCATGATAGAAATATTTTCGTCCATGATGAAGCACGGTTCAGGCGATCCCAGTTCTTTAGCGGGAGGGATTTCGGTGGCATTGATTACGACAGCAGCCGGATTGACGGTCGCCATTCCCAGTTTGATTTTTCATCGTTATTTCGAACGCTTGGTGGATGAATTCGTGGTCAGCATGGAAGAGGAAGCCTTAAAATTGATCGATGTGTTACACGGTGATCGTGAAGAGGTATCCTGATGAGATTTCAACGTAAAAGAAGGGAACGTGTTGATATTACATTGATTTCGATGATTGATGTATTGTTTGTATTGTTACTTTTCTTTATGGTTTCAACCACTTTTAACCGCCATACTGAAGTCAAAATCAAACTGCCAGAAGCAAACGGCGAAGAAGTCGAGAAAAATGCGAAAAGCGTTAATGTAACCATTGATGCAAAAGGCGTGTACTTTTTGTTGGCTGGAAATGAAGGCCAAAGCCGTCGATTACCTGACCAAAATCGGGAAACGCTAACGCGTGAATTATCTCGATTATCGCCTGAAGAAAAAGATTTGCCTTTCATCATCAGTGCCGATGCAAAATCGCCACATCAATTCGTGATGACCGTTCTGGATGTGGCGGGGCAAGTTGGCTTTAATCATATTACGTTTGCGACTCAAGAATCGGAAGGTTCAGAAGATACCGGCGAATGAAAAAAACACTTGCCCGTTGGGCGGTGGATGTTTGGTATAAAGATGCGTTTCTGGGCATTTTGTTGTTGCCGTTTGCGTATATTTTTTCTGACGTTGTCAGGTTTAGGCGATTCTTATACCGCCATGGCATATTAAAAAGCCAAACCTTGCCAGTTCCGGTAATCGTCATCGGCAATATTACCGTGGGTGGTACAGGGAAAACCCCTTTAATCATCTGGTTAGCGGAATTGCTTAAAAATGCAGGTTACAAACCAGGCATTATCAGCCGAGGCTACGGCGGACAATCCGAAACTTGGCCGCAAATTGTTACTGAGAATAGTGATGTCAGCAAAGTAGGCGATGAAGCCTTATTGATAGCCAAACAAACCCAATTGCCCGTGGTTGTTGGCCCATCACGGGTAGCTGCCGCAAAAAAGTTACTGGATAAATTCGATTGCAATGTAGTGTTATCGGACGATGGCTTACAACACTATAAGCTGAATCGAGATATTGAAATTGCGGTTATAGATGGTGAGCGGCGATTCGGCAACGGTTACTGCTTACCCGCCGGACCTTTACGTGAGCCGATAGAACGATTAAATAGCGTTGACTTCATTGTTGTTAATGGCAATAAGTATGAAGACAACGAGTTTTCCATGCAGTTAGTTGGCGATACGGTCATAAATCTGAGTACTGGTGAGCTTAAACCGTTGCAAGCATTTCGAGGGATAGCCTGCCACGCATTAGCAGGTATAGGGAATCCAGAGCGGTTTTTTAAGCTGCTCGAATCTGCTGGCTTGTCGTGTACCACGCATAGTTTTCCCGATCATTATCAGTTTGGACGTGACGATATTGAATTTGGCGACAACAAACCCGTTCTAATGACCGAAAAGGATGCGGTAAAATGCTGCACTAACTTTGCCGGAGAAAATCATTGGTATGTGCCAGTGCAAGCCGTTCCTGAACCTGTTTTTGGGCAACAAATATTAGACTTACTCCTTAAAATCCAAACACAAACAATATGATAGATAAAAAACTGCTCGACATCCTGGCTTGCCCTCTGTGCAAAAGCCGTTTAATTTATAACAAAGCCAATCAAGAGCTTATCTGTAGGGCTGACCGTTTGGCTTTCCCCATCCAAGACGACATTCCCGTCATGTTGGAAGACGAAGCCCGCGAATTGACGACCGAAGAAGCCGATGCCTTATACAAATGACGCTGCGCTTTAAAGTCGTCATTCCTGCCCGTTACGCGTCCACGCGTTTGCCGGGCAAGCCGCTACTTGATATTGCGGGAAAGCCCATGATTGCCCACGTCTGCGAGAAAGCGCAGCTTGCAGGTGCGGAAGAAGTCGTGGTTGCAACAGACGATGAGCGTATTGTGAAAATCGTCACCGATCTGGGCATACGAGCTATCATGACCCGACCAGAGCATCAAAGTGGCACGGAACGTATTGCCGAAGTTGCTGAAATCTGCGCTTGGGCAGACGAAGAAATTATCGTCAATCTTCAAGGCGACGAACCGCTGATACCACCTGAAATCATCCAACAACTTGCTGCTATTTTGGCAGAACAACAACATGCCGGAATTGCCACGCTGGCAGCAAAAATTGTCGATATTGAAGAAATATTCAATCCTAATGCCGTAAAAGTCGTGTTAAACAAGGACGGTTATGCCCTGTATTTCAGCCGTGCGCCGATTCCCTGGGATCGAGATGGTTTCGCGCAGCACAGCAAACAATCGTCAGAAAAGATGCCCTATTACCGACACATCGGCATGTATGCTTACACTGTAGCTTTTCTCAAACGCTATTGTAGATGGGAATCGTCAGTCTTGGAAACCGTTGAATCCTTGGAACAGCTTCGTATTCTTTGGCAAGGTGAAGCTATCAGAGTTAAAGTCGTCGATAAAACGCCAGCCGCTGGGGTTGATACGGCGGAGGATTTGGCAAGGGTTGAGGCGTTAATAAGATTGTAGTTTAGTAGGATGCAGTAGATACGTATTACGTTTTATCGTCGTGTCCTGCGCCAGCTTCCCTAAGTGCAAGAATAATTGAGTTTGCGATGTAAACCGCTATGAACCTGTACTGTATGTAAGAAAGCTGACCCATAGCGTTGATGCAACAACACAGACTCCAAAGATCCGAATGCTGAGATTATGGCTTACCTTGCCCAATAAAGTGATCGCAGCAATGCCAACTGCGAGAATCGGAATACCCAGAATAGTCCCGTACATTGAAAGTGCAATCCACTCCTGGCAGGATTCATTGCATCTCGGTGTCCAAAAATGCCAAAGGAAGACACTCACGCACAATGATAAAAGTACGTAAAACATCGATAGAACGCGAGATTTAGTTATTTTACTTCCCATAACAAGCAGTTTCAGTACAAGAACGCGCCGAGGCACGAGTTGCATCAATTGAGAAAACGCGAACGTAAAGCTAAGGGCGCGGCATTAGTAGTCCGTATCGAGTGTAACGAAATACGGGAAATCGAAGCCACGAAATCCTAGATTCCGCAAGCTCCACCCAGGCTGCTTGCTATTCGTATTGTTGTATATTCTTCATTATTATGCACTAATTAGTGCGTATGATGTACCGAGGAACGAGTCACATCAGTGGAGCTAAGACTGTACAAAAACGGCAAAATCTTAGGCTGCAATTTCCACATTCCATCCAGGAGAAACTAATACTGCCGGATAGCATTTAAGGGCTTTGGCTAAAATTTTCGCACGTTCTATGCCTAATTATTTTCTCCGATAATCGTGTGGTGTGACTTGCTCAACTTGAACATACACTTCATCTGTTTTTATGAGGTAAATAACCTGATACTGCTTATACAAGCGGTATGTTCTGTAGCCATTACCTAGAACCAATCACCCCTAATCATCCTCATCTTCATAAATACCGCTCTCCTTATCCAATTTTCCATCCTCTAACTCAGAATCATTCGACTCAAAAATCTTATCAATAACCAATTCGGTCACGGCAGGATAGTTGATTTTGCCTGTTGCTAACATGGGAATGCTATCTACAACTAGGATTTTCTTGGGCAAGCTGATGGCTGCAACCCCAGGTGATGCTGCGGCAAGAAATTGCGTTGTTGCGTCTTTCTGGGTAGTAAGCAAGACCACCAGTTCACCTTTGCGGGCATCGGGTATGCTGGTTGCAGCGTGCAGTGCGCTAGGCCAGGCTTTGGTGGCGAGTTGTTCTACGGCGGTCAAGGACACCATCTCCCCGCTGACTTTGGCAAAGCGTTTGCTGCGACCCCTAATGTTGATATAGCCTTCTTCATCCACATGGACGATATCGCCGGTGTTATACCAGCCTTTGCCGTAAATGGATTCTGGTGGTACGAGTTTGCCGGGCTTATCGTTCAGTAAATAACCCAACATTATATTGGGGCCTTTCACATGCAGTTGCCCTGCATCTTGAATGCCAGGGATCGGTTCCAGCTCGTATTCCATGCTTGGCATAAAGCGGCCTACCGTGCCAGCTTTGTAGTACATCGGTGTGTTCACGGAAGTTATCGGCGTAGTTTCGGTTGCGCCGTAGCCTTCTAAGATGCGGACTCCAAATTTGTCCATCCAGGTTTCACGGGTGCTTTCTTGCAGCTTTTCCGCACCAGCGACCACATAACGCATATTGAAGAAATCGTACGGATGGGCTTTTTTGGCATACGCCGCCAAGAAAGTATTTGTACCGAACATGATCGTCCCTTTGAGTTCATAAGCCATTTCGGGGATGACGCTGTAATGCAACGGTGTAGGGTAGAAGAATACCCGCATCCCGCTCAAAATTGGCAGCATAGAGCCAACGGTAAAACCAAAAGAATGGAACATGGGCAGGAAATTCAGTACGACATCCTGCGGCGTAAAGCTGATCCGTGCTTCCAGTTGTTTAAGATTAGCCAAGAGATTGGCATGGGACAGCACCACGCCTTTCGGTGTGCCTTCTGAGCCGGAAGTAAACAAAACCACTGCAGGGCTGTCGGGATTGCGTGGAGTTTTAGGATACCAGCAATCAGCGGTTTTGCTTTGCCGCCACGCCTTGAGTTTATCTTGGCTGGTGATGGTTTGGGCGATGTCTTCCAGATAAACCAGTTGCACTTGTTTACTTAAGACTGCGGCTTCATCGGAAAACTTACCTTTTTCGATAAATTGTCGCGACGTTAATACCGTTTTGACTTCGGCGATTCGACAAGCGGAAAGCATTGCCGCCGAACCCGTAGAATAATTTAGCATTGCTGGCACACGCCCTTGTGCTTGCAACGCCAAGATGGTCACTAAGGTTTTCGTGGAATTAGGCAAAAATACGCCGACATTGTCGCCTTCTTCGGTCAGTTTTGCTAACGCATTGCCGAGGGCAATCGTGCGGGTAATCAGGGTGTCATAAGTCAGCGGCTTACGTTCCAAATCTTCGGCAAGCTCATGTTTGCCGCCATGCACCACACGCGCATCTAATAGGCTTTGGAAAATGGTTTGCCGAAATACGCTGGTGGTAAACATCATTTCGGTCATAATGTCAGCCAGCATATGCCCACTAAACTTGCGCCGCGCCTTACCGCGCAGATGTTCGGGCGCAGAAAGCTGCGTAGGCGGCAGGATATGGATGGTTATTTTAGGAAATAAGCGCAAGCGCACGACATTATGCAATCGTGAAAAATGGGTATATTGTCCGCCCGAAATACGAATAGGTAGCATGGTAGCTTGGGATTTATCCGCAACCATACCCGTGCCATCGTAGACTTTCATCAAGCCGCCAGTCAGCGTGATACGGCCTTCGGGGAAAATTACGGTGCGGGTATCGTTACGCAAATGGTGGATTAAATCCTTTAAGGACATGGGATGGGTAGGGTTCATGGGGAAAATCTGCGACAAACCCAAGAACGGTTGCAACCACCAACGCTGCGAAATGTGCGTATTTATCGCAAAGGTGATGTCATCCGGCAGGAAAACCCACAACAACAAGGGGTCGAGAAAAGACGTGTGATTAGCAATAATCAACACCCGCTTACCGGCCTTTGCGTAATTTTCTGTACCCGTGATCTCAATCCGGTAAACCAAGGTCAGGATTGCCCCCACCACTTTGCGTAACACTTTTTTCAGCATAATTTCCTCCTGCCAATATCTTAGCAGACGTTAAAAATCTGGGAACGATAAAAGTTTATTGAAATTAAGGCAATCTCTAAAAATATCTTCTCCTCAATGATGCAACCGCTTACGCATAGGAGTGCTATTTCCGGCGGATGTGGTATGCTCTCAACCAACGGTGTATGCTAGATTCTTTTGCGGCACGGAATAGAACTTTCGCCTTCCCTAATCCTTCATGTTCGCCCAATTCAAGCCTTACTATAATCTATTGAACCTGCTATTATTCAGTAAAATCAACCTAGAACAGTGCTTTTTGGTGTAATCCATCAAATGGTTTTGCATTACGTATTATGACAACACAACTAGATAAAAGTACGAACACCGTTTGGCATCATGCAACGGTTACGAGAAAACGGCGAGAAGAAAAAAACCAACACAAGTCGGTTGTGCTTTGGTTTACGGGCTTGTCTGGGGCGGGGAAATCAACCTTGGCACATGCAGTTGAGGAACAGTTGTTTCAAAATGGTTTCAATACTTTCGTGTTGGATGGCGACAATGTTCGTCACGGGCTGTGCGGCGATTTAGGTTTTAGTGATGATGGTCGCAAGGAAAATATCCGCCGTATCAGCGAGACCGCAAAGCTTATGTTAGAGGCTGGGGTAATCACGCTGACCGCTTTTATCTCGCCCTTTCGTGCTGAACGGGCAATGGCTAGAAACCTTATGCCGCATGGGGATTTTATTGAAATTCATTGTTATTGTCCGTTAAATGTTTGTGAGCAGCGCGATGTTAAAGGGCTTTATAAAAAAGCGCGTGATGGCGAAATAAAAAATTTTACTGGCATTTCTTCGCCCTATGAAGAGCCGGAAAAGCCAGAGTTACGTATTGATACCAGTGCCTTTACCCTAGCGGAAAGTGTGCAGCAAGTTATTGCGTTGTTGCGATTACGAAATATTCTTCCTACAGCTTAAATTAGCAATGCACTATGATGTTTTTAATGGCGATGCCGATGGTATTTGTGCGCTTATCCAGCTTCGTCTTGCCCAACCCATTGAATCTACTCTGATTACAGGCATAAAACGCGATATTCAATTATTAGATAAGGTTACCATCAACCAAGGTGACAGCTTGACGGTATTGGATATTTCCTTTGAAAAGAACGGCCGCCGTGTTGTTGAGTTTTTAGCTGCTGGTGCCGCTATATTTTATGTCGATCACCATCGCACTGGCGAAGTCCCCAATCATCCCAATTTACAAACAATAATCGATACCGACAACGCGGTATGTACCAGTTTGTTGGTTAATCAGTATTTGGAAGGCAAATACCCCCTGTGGGCAGTGACGGCAGCTTTTGGGGACAATCTCGATACCAGTGCGGAAAAACTCGCAGCCACCTTGAGCGTACAAGATTGGGAGTTGGACAAGCTGAAAAAGTTGGGGATGTATATCAATTATAACGGTTACGGCAGCAGTGTAGCTGACCTGCATTTTGCACCGGATGTGTTGTATTGGGAAATGGTGCGTTATGCGTCACCGTTCGATTTCATCTCAGAAAATCATACCGCATTTGATAAGCTGGAAAATGGCTATCAGCAAGACATGACCAGTGCCGAAAGCATCAAACCGGAATACCAAAACGATGCAGTAGCTGTATTTATACTGCCTGATGTAGCTTGGGCGCGGCGAGTAAGTGGTGTTTTCGGCAATCATTTAGCTAATCAAAATCCTGGGAAAGCCCATGCAGTGCTTTCTTATAACAAGGACGGTGGTTTTCTTGTCAGTGTGAGGGCACCTTTAAGCAATATGGTAGGAGCGGATGATTTTTGTTCAGGGTTTGCGACCGGCGGGGGGCGGAAGCCTGCGGCGGGTATTAACCATTTGCCATTAGACCAACTGGGACTGTTTATTGATAAGTTTGATGCTTTTTATTCTGCGAAGATATAGAGGGGAACGGTTTGTTTCGGAAATTAATCCAACGTAAGATCATCGTCAATGTGAAATAATTTTTCTCTCATTTCAGGAATTAGCAGTAATATTGTTTCTCCCACCCATTTAGATGCGCCAGATGATCACATTTCCTTGATGAATAGTGAAAATTAAAAGGCAATCAGTATCCAAATCAAACTGAACTAAAAATTCATTTGTCAATATGTCTGCTTTTATCATGTATTTGTTAAACTTGGAATATCAACCTTCATTTTAGGGAATCCGCTTTTTTGAGGAACGCCCATTGATTAATTGATATGGTAATTCTCTCAATAACTACGTTGCACAGAAAAACTTGCCAAAGCTAACAAAGCTTGTTTGTACTCGCTGTTCGGTAAAACATCTAACGCGGCCATCGCTTTTTGGGCTTCCTCGTTAGCGCGTTGTTCAGTGTACTCAATGGCTTTGCTGCTTTTTACGATGGCGTAGACTTCATTGAATGCGTCACGATTACCATTTTTTATGGCATCAATAATCACATTGGCTTCTGATAGACTGCTGTTTTTGATGGCGTAAATCAAGGGTAAAGTGGGCTTGCCTTCGGCGAGGTCGTCACCAAGGTTTTTGCCTAGCTCTTCTTTGGTGGCTTTGTAGTCTAGGGCATCGTCGATTAATTGGAAGGCAATGCCAAGATGTTGTCCATATTGAGAGAGTTTTTCTTCAACTTCGGCATTAGCATTGGATACCACCGCAGCTAATCTGGTCGCCGCGCTGAACAAGATAGCCGTTTTTCTGGAGATGACTTCCAAATATTTTTCTTCTGTCGTTTCGGGATTGTTGCAGTTAAGTAGTTGTAGTACTTCGCCTTCGGCAATGGCGGTGGTGGTCTTGGAAAGGATTTCCATGACGCGCATAATGTTGGTACGCACCATCATCTCAAATGCGCTCGAATACAGATAGTCACCAACAAGCACACTGGCAGCATTGCCCCAGACCGCATTCGCAGATTGTTGGCCGCGACGCAGGTCTGATTCGTCCACCACGTCGTCGTGTAGCAGCGTAGCTGTGTGGATAAACTCAATTACCGCGGCCAACACCAGATGATTATGATTAATCTGGCCTAAGGCTTTAGCGGCAAGCAGTAATAGCATCGGGCGTAAGCGTTTGCCGCCATTGTTGACGATATAATGCCCCATTTGGTTGATGAGCAGCACATCGGAACTAAGCTGATTGATAATCAGCGAATCGACGGCCTTGGCTTCGTCAGCAGTCAACCGTTTGATGGAATCAAAGTCAATAGTATCTGTTGCGCTGGTATGTAAAATAGATGACATTATTTAGTAAAGTGAGCAAGTCGAAGTTCAACAACTACTGCAAAAAATAAAACACGGCATTATAACTGAATACACGATGAATAACTCAACCTAAATAATTGTAATGTTTAACGATAACGAGGGGAGGTTTTGAAGATTGTTTTATTACCAACAGCTAAATTAACAGAATATTGATTTGACGTGGGACGGTTTTAAAAATACAATTACAGGTTAATCTTAGTAAGTTAATGCTTTATGGAGTTGTGACCGATGTATGCGGTAATTCAAACAGGTGGTAAACAGTACCGTGTTGAGGAAGGCACGTACTTAAAGGTAGAAAAGCTTGAGCTTGGCATCGGTGACAGTATTGAGTTCGATAAGGTGCTAATGTTTCAGTCAGATGATGCTGTCAAAGTCGGCCTACCTTATATAGAGGGCGCTAAAGTTACGGCTACTGTGTTATCTCAAGGGCGACACGACAAAATCAAGATCATTAAATTCAGAAGGCGGAAGCACCATATGAAACAGATGGGGCATCGTCAGTACTATACAGAAATCCAGATTTCTGGCATTTCCGCTTAAAAGCAGGAGTTAAAGATGGCTCATAAGAAAGCTGGAGGTAGTACCCGTAATGGTCGCGACTCCAATGCAAAAAGATTAGGTGTAAAGCGTTTCGGTGGTGAAAGCGTCATAGCGGGTAATATCATCGTCCGTCAACGTGGCACCCGTTTTCATCCGGGTGTAAATATGGGTTGTGGCAAAGACCATACCCTGTTCGCAACCGCTGATGGCAAAGTTGTGTTTGAAGTAAAAGGTTCAAAAAGCCGTCAATTTGTTAGTATTGTGGCTGCATAGGACATCCTCTGTTGCGTTGTTGGCAACAGGCTCTGTTTGCAAAAAGCTCCGCTCATATAAATGACGGGGCTTTTTTTGTTTTAGCGGGTTGAAATACCACACTGTGAATTATGAAGTTTGTTGATGAAGTAGTCGTTCGTGTAGAAGCTGGTGATGGTGGTAATGGTGCCATAGGCTTTCGCCGCGAAAAATATATCCCTATGGGTGGGCCTGATGGCGGCGATGGCGGCGATGGCGGTTGTGTCTATCTGGTCTCAGTTGAGAACGTCAATACTTTAGCGGATTTTCGCTTTCATACCGTGCATAGAGCCGAGCGCGGTCAAAATGGCATGGGTCGCAACTGTACTGGCAAAAAAGGTGAAGACTGTTATGTGCCTGTACCTCTTGGAACGTTGGTATCCGATGCGGATACCGGAGAATTAATCGGCGATTTGACTACAGTTGGGGAAACTTTGCTGGTTGCCAAAGGCGGATTTCATGGTTTAGGGAATACCCGCTTCAAAAGCAGCATCAATCGAGCGCCACAGAAAGCCAGCAAAGGGTCTGAAGGTGAGCATCGTATGCTCAATTTGGAACTTACTGTCATTGCGGACGTAGGTTTGCTGGGTATGCCTAATGCCGGAAAATCCAGCTTGATACGGGCGGTTTCTTCTGCAACACCCAAGGTGGCTGATTATCCTTTCACTACCTTGCATCCCAATTTAGGTGTGGTCAGGATAGACGAACAACGCAGCTTTGTCATCGCCGACATTCCTGGCGTGATCGAGGGTGCAGCGGAAGGCGCAGGCTTAGGGTTACAATTTCTCAAGCACTTGTCGCGTACGGGCTTATTGCTGCATGTGATAGACGTGAAGCCTTATGAGAGCCTAGATACGCCCATCCAATCAGCAAAAAAAATCATTCATGAGCTAGAAAAATGGAGCGACGAATTGGTGGGAAAGCCTCGCTGGATAGTGCTTAATAAAATAGACCAATTGCAAGATGATGAAATTGAATCGGTTTGTAAATCAATTACTAAGGGCTTAAAGTGGAAAGAGCCAGTATTTAAAATTTCAGCCATTAATGGCAATGGTACAAAAGAATTAATGTTCGCCATCATGAATTTTTTGGAGGAACAACGGCGGAAAGACAGTGAGCAGGGCTGAATTTAAAAACGTCAAACGGGTTGTCATCAAAATAGGTAGCTCTTTGCTTACTAAGGGTGGGCAAGGGCTTGATAAAGTAGCAATTGCCGCTTGGGTTAGCCAGATGGTTGGCTTAAAACAGCGAGCCGTTGATGTCGTGTTGGTTTCCTCAGGTTCAGTTGCTGAAGGTATGAGCCGCTTAGGTTTGAAGGTCAGGCCAAAAACCCTGCACGAATTACAAGCCGCCGCCGCTGTGGGTCAAATGGGGCTGGTGCGGGTGTTTGATGATAATTTCCAACAGCACGGTCATCATGCTGCTCAAGTCTTGCTGACCCATGACGACCTGACCGATAGGCAGCGTTATCTCAATGCCCGTAGCACCTTATTGACCTTGCTGAAATTTGGCGTGGTGCCGGTGATTAACGAAAATGATACGGTTGCTACAGAGGAAATTCGTTTTGGTGATAATGACACCTTGGCAGCGTTGGTGGCAAACCTGATTGAAGCAGATTTGCTCATTATCTTGACAGACCAAAAAGGCTTATATACTGGTGACCCTGGCGTATATCCTGATGCCGAATTGATTCCACAAATTAGTGTGAATGACAGCCGTCTTGAAAAGATGGCGGGCGAGAGCCGTAGCGGCCTGGGTCGTGGCGGCATGTACACCAAAGTAAAGGCGGCGCGACTGGCTTCAAGATCAGGTGCTGCAACCGTGATTGCCCACGGAGTGCTTGATAATGTGATTACCCAAGTGATCTCAGGAGAACAAATCGGCACACATTTCCTGCCCGATATAGAACCTTTGGTCGCCAGAAAACGTTGGTTAGCAGGGCAATTACAGGTAAAAGGTCAGCTAATACTGGATGCTGGCGCAGTTAAGGTTTTGAAAAGTAATGGTAAAAGCTTGTTAGCCGTGGGTGTCAAATCCGTATCAGGAAAGTTTGAGCGGGGTGAATTGGTATCTTGTGTCGATGAAAATGGTCTGGAGATAGCCAGAGGACTTATCAATTACGGCAAGACCGATGCTGATCTAATCGCAGGTAAAAGCAGTGCAGATTTTGAGAAAATTCTGGGTTATGCCGACGACTCAGAGCTGATCCACAGAGACAATATGGTATTGATGTAATTCACTTTTAGGTTAAACTTAGCGTATGTGGTTAAGGTCAATCTAGTCATAGGGTTTCAATTCTGGTTTTACCTCCATCAAACGCTTTTCAAGCTTAACTCGCGCTATTAAACGGGGCTTGCAACATGAGAACGCTTTTCATTATGCTGTTTTTATTGTTGGTCGGTTGTAAACCGCAAGCGCATCCGCTTGGTATCAAAACGAACAATCCGCAATTACACGAGCAACACTTCCTCACCGATGATGGTTTGCAGCTTCCGCTACACCGTTGGTTGCCAAAAACGGGTATAACACGAGCAGTGATTGTCGGTGTACATGGCTTTAATGATTATGGCTATTTTCTGCGACAACCAGCAGAATATTTCAGCACCCAAGGCATCGCCTGTTTTACTTACGACCAGCGCGGATTCGGTGCTGCCCCGCAGCGTGGCTTTTGGGCTGGGCGTGAAGCCTATACCACCGATTTGCAAAATTTTGTCAGACAGATAAGGCAACATTACCCTGGCATTCCGGTCTATTTGCTCGGTGAAAGCATGGGTGGTGCTGTCGTAATGGCGGCTATTCGGGATGCGCGTATGCCGTCCGTAGATGGCATTATTCTGGCTGCGCCTGCAGTTTGGCCTAGGGAGATTATGCCTTGGTATCAAACAGCCTTGCTCTGGGCGCTGTCTCACACGATGCCTTGGATGACCTTGAGTGGCGAGGGCGTGGAAGCCAAGTTGTCGGATAATCGTGAGATGATGCGGGAGTTGGATAGTGATCCGCTGGTACTCAGAAAAACCCGTGTAGAGTCCTTGTATGGGTTAACAAATTTAATGGATTCGGCATTTGAAAATGCAGATTTATTGAACGGGAATATCTTAGTATTGTACGGTGATCGGGACGACATCATTCCCAAGGAGGCAATTTTTGCCTTTTTAAAGCGGTTTTACTTAAGAGGAACGAAAGGGAAGACCGTTGGTTTTTATCAACAAGGCTATCACTTGCTGTTACGCGATCTGCAAGCCAACATAATATGGCACGATATTGCTGCTTGGATTAATGCACACGGTGCTGGGAAATTACCTTCCGGTGCAGACGAAAAGGCCAAAAAACAGTTGCTAATGCCACTACTGGCTTGGCAGCGTGAGGGTGGCAAGTAAGGATGTTGATCTGGATAAGGCTAAAATCTTGACGGATTAAAATCGTATCAAAACAAACCGGATTATTTATTCCGATCAATAAAAAAGGCCGCTACCCAAATGGGTAGCGGCCTTTTTTATTGAATTAGATGCAACTAAGCTACAGCTTTAACTTTCGCGCTCAAACGGCTCTTGCCACGAGCTGCCTTGTTTTTATGGATAATGCCTTTGTTGACGGCGGAATCGATAATCGGTTGGGCAATATTGAAAGCGGCTTGGGCTTTCTCTTTGTCGCCTGCTTTAACGGCGGCAAGTACTTTCTTAATAAAAGTACGCAGATTGCTGCGTTGTCCTGCGTTGCGAACACGGCTCTTTTCGGCTTGTTTCGCGCGTTTTTTAGCTTGTGCTGTATTAGCCATAGTGCGTCGTTTCTACAAAGTGAGTTATCAGACTGCGCATTATCATTATAAATGCTATCATTGTCAACATTTACGTGCTACGCAAACAGGATTAAGTAGTGGGCAAGCGGCTTTTTAAAGCGACCGTTGTCGTCAGCAGCATGACATTGACTTCCCGGCTGTTGGGATTTGTTCGGGATATGTTGATTGCCCGACTTTTTGGAGTGGATGTGGCGACCGACGCTTTTTTTGTGGCGTTCAAAATTCCGAACCTTTTGCGTAGGTTGTTCACCGAAGGGGCATTTGCCCATGCCCTTGTGCCAGTCATGGCTAACCACCAAGGTGACAAGCTCACCTTAAGGCAATTCATTGGCAAGACGGCAGGGACGCTAGCGGCATGGGCTATGTTGGTTACGCTGGTGGCAATGGTTCTAGCTCCCTTGCTCGTCCTGGTATTGGCACCGGGTTTCGCTTGGCAATGGACACAGTATGAGCTAGCGGTGACTTTATTGCGGATCACCTTACCATTCGGCTTATGTATTGTGTTGGTGGCGTTTGCGGGTGCAGTACTGAATGCACATGAACACTATGCCATTCCAGCGTTAACACCAATTTTTCTTAACATCTGTATGATTGCCGCAGCGTTATGGCTTGCACCGCTGATGGATGTGCCGATTACGGCGTTGGCATGGGGCGTGTTTGTGGCCGGGATTTTGCAGCTACTGTTTCAAGTCCCCAGCCTTGTGCAATTGGGTTTGCTGCCCAGGTTAACGGTTAAGTTTAAAGATCCCGATGTCAGTCTTGTGATAAAACGGCTGCTGCCAGCGATATTCAGTGCGTCGGTCACGCAGATCAATTTGCTTTTGGATGCCTTGGTCGCTTCGTTTCTAGTCAGCGGCAGCGTGTCCTGGCTGTATTATTCAGACCGTTTGGTGGAATTTCCATTAGGGATTTTGGGGCTAGGGTTGGCAACGGTAATCCTGCCTAATCTTAGCAATAATCATGCTGCAAACGATCCAATAGCTTTTTCGGCGACGCTGGATTGGGGATTGCGTTTGGTGTTTCTGGTGGGGATGCCTGCCACTATAGGCTTGTTCGTGCTAGCAGAACCGATGCTGTCAACCTTGTTCCAATATAACGAATTCACCATCAATGATGTGCATAAAGCAGGGCAGAGTTTAAAGGCCTATTCTGTCGGTTTGCTGGGTTACCTTTTTATCAAGATTCTGATGCCGGGTTTTACTTCACGTCATGACTTGAATACGCCCGTTCGCTATGGCATGGTTGCGATGATAACCAGTCTGGCTTTGAATGTATTGGTTATTCCGCTGGCACATGCTGGACTAGCACTGGCAACATCACTGGGCGCATTGCTTAATGCAGCATTGCTGTTGAACAAATTATTGCAAGAAAATGCCTACCAACCTGGACTCGGTTGGTTACTGTTTTTGGGTCGCGTTACGTTGGCAAGCACGGTCATGGCGGTTTGCTTGTGTTACTTTGTTGAGAATGGTTGGTGGAGTCAGTGGGGTACTACAGACAGAATAATCAATTTGTTTAAGTGGATTAGCATTGGTTGTTTCTTGTATGTGCTGACATTAACACTTTCTGGCCTGAGACTAAGGCATTTGACGGGCACAAGTGATAAAATCGCCAGCTTTTGATTCTATCAGCCCATTCATGCGCTTAATTAGAGGAATACCGCGTACGCAAGCTTTCAAAAATGGCTGCGTTCTAACCATAGGGAATTTTGACGGCGTTCATTTAGGTCACAAAGCGGTGATAGATAAGTTGGCTGAACGTGGTAAATCACTAAACTTACCCGTCGTCATCCTGATTTTTGAGCCACAACCCCTGGAATACTTTTTAGGGGATAAAGCTCCGCCAAGATTGACGCGCTTACGGGAGAAAGTCGCGCAGTTTGCGAAACTGCCCGTTGATGATTTAGTCATAGTGCGATTTAATAAACGACTGGCTAACTATGATGCCGGACAGTTTATTGATGAGGTGTTGGTTAAACGCCTGAATGTCAAACATCTGGTGATTGGTGATGATTTTCGTTTTGGTAAAGCTAGGCAAGGCGATTTTGCCATGCTTAAAGCGAAAAGTGATGTACACGGTTTTAGGGTGCAAGATACCGGCTCCTTACAAGTTGATGGCCTGCGGGTCAGCAGCACCTTGATTAGAAATGCTCTAGCTATAGGCGATTTGGAAAAGGCTGAATCCATGCTGGGTTATTGCTATTCAATTTGTGGGCGAGTTATCCACGGTGATAAGCGCGGCAGGACGATAGGTTACCCAACTGCCAATATCAGGATAGCTAGAAATAATCTTCCTTTCAGCGGAGTCTTTGCCGTCACCATGACGGGTATAGATGATTTGAGAATCGAAGGTGTAGCCAATATCGGAGTTCGTCCAACCGTTGACGGCAGCAATAAGGTCGTATTGGAAACTCACTTGTTCGACTTTAATGGGGACATCTACGGCTATAAGGTGACAGTGCATTTTAAACAAAAAATTAGGGCAGAGCGGCGGTTTCAGACCGTGGACGAACTCAAAGAACAGATAGTAGATGATGTGGCCGAGGCCAAAAAGATTTTTGCCGCACAAACAATAGAAGACGATGGATTATGACTTTGGATTATAAAAGCACTCTCAATTTACCCAATACCGCGTTCCCCATGAAGGGCAATCTGGCACAGCGTGAGCCGGAGCGGTTAAAACATTGGCAGGAAGGCGAATTATATCAAGCCATTAGGGCAGCAACCCAAGGCCGTCCCAAATTTATCCTGCATGATGGTCCGCCTTATGCCAATGGCGAAATCCATATCGGTCATGCAGTCAATAAGGTACTGAAAGATTTCATCGTCAAATCCAAAACCTTAAGCGGTTTCGATGCGCCTTATGTGCCGGGCTGGGATTGCCACGGCTTGCCTATCGAATTACAAGTGGAAAAGAAAATCGGCAAAGCGGGTGCAAAAGTTGCGCCCGACGTGTTCCGTAAAGCTTGTCGTGAATATGCTGGAAAACAAGTTGCCATCCAAAAGGAAGCCTTCATCCGGCTGGGCATCTTGGGCGATTGGGACAAACCTTATCTCACCATGGACTTTGCCTTTGAAGCTGACATCGTCCGCACCCTGGGCAGCATCGCCCAGAAAGGCCATATTACCAAAGGCGCAAAGCCAGTGCATTGGTGCACCGATTGCGGTTCTGCCCTAGCTGAAGCCGAAGTTGAATACGAAGACAAACATTCGCCCGCCATTGATGTGCGCTTCCCGGTGGTTGATGAAGCCAGCTTCATGACGGCCTGCCATCATGTGCCGGAACACGAAGGCGTAGGCGCGTTATCAGTTGTCATCTGGACGACCACGTCGTGGACATTACCCGCCAACCAAGCGGTTGCCCTGAATGCCGACCTTGAATACGCTGTGGTGCAGTGTGAAAGAGACGGTCATAAGGAGCGCTTGGTGTTAGCTGAGGCTTTGCTTAAAGATGCCATGTCGCGCTATGAGATCACAGATTATCGCGTTATCGCTTATTGCAAGGGCGCGGCATTGGAACACCAGTTGCTGCAACACCCCTTTTACGATAGGCAAGTGCCGGTCATTCTCGGTGACCATGTGACGACCGAGGCAGGTACGGGTGCGGTGCATACGGCACCCGGTCACGGTCAGGATGATTATAGTGTTGGCCTGAAATATAACCTGCCCGTTGAAAACCCCGTGGGCGGCGATGGCGTGTTCTTGCCTAGCACCGAGTTGTTTGCTGGCGAACATGTGTTCAGTGCCAATAAGCATGTATTGGAGGTTTTGGAATCCAAAGGCAACTTGCTCCATAACCATGCCATCCTGCACAGTTATCCGCATTGCTGGCGGCATAAAACCCCGATTATCTTTAGGGCCACGCCGCAATGGTTTATCTCGATGGAACAAAACGGCCTGCGCGATCAGGCGTTGAGCGAAATCAAGCGTGTCGAATGGATCCCGGATTGGGGGCAAGCGCGGATTGAAAGTATGCTGGAAGGCCGCCCAGATTGGTGCATTTCCAGGCAACGCACCTGGGGCGTACCCATTGCGTTTTTTGTCGATAAGGAAACGGGCGAATTGCATCCGCGAACAGGGGAGTTAATCGAACAAGTCGCCAAACGCATCGAGCAAAAGGGCATAGATGCCTGGTTTGAACTGGATGCTGCTGACTTACTAGGGACAGAAGCCGAGCAATACCAGAAAATGACCGATACCCTGGATGTTTGGTTTGATTCCGGTGTCACTCACGCCTGCGTCCTCGATAAGCACGACCAACTGGTTTTTCCTGCGGATTTGTATTTGGAAGGCTCAGACCAACATCGTGGTTGGTTTCAATCTTCATTATTAACATCAGTAGCCAAAAATGGCGTTGCGCCGTATAAGGCGGTGTTGACGCATGGCTTTACCGTCGATGCCGAAGGCAAAAAAATGTCCAAATCCAAAGGCAATGTGGTTGCGCCGCAATCGGTTATGAAGGATTTGGGTGCGGATGTGTTGCGCTTATGGGTAGCTTCCACGGATTATCGTGGCGAGATGTCGGTATCTAATGAAATCCTTAGCCGAACTTCCGACGGTTATCGCCGTTTGCGTAATACGGCGCGGTTTTTATTATCTAACTTGAATGATTTTGATCCCACTCAAGATTTGGTGGCTACTAAAGACTTATTGGCGTTGGATCGCTGGATCATGGACAGGGCTTATCTGTTACAGGAAGAAGTCATCGCCCATTACGGAGCCTACCAGTTCCAGCAAATTTACCAGAAAGTACACAATTTTTGCGCCATCGACTTGAGCAGTTTCTACCTTGATGTCACCAAAGACCGACAATACACTGCAAAAACTAGCGGTTTGGCGCGGCGTTCCACGCAAACAGCATTGTTCCATGTCTTGGAAGCCTTGGTGCGTTGGTTGGCACCGATTATCAGCTACACCGCCGATGAAATCTGGTCGTATATGCCGGGCAAACGGGGTGAATCGGTGTTCCTGGAAACGTGGTATCAAGGCTTGGTTGAATTGGATGCCCAGCCGGCGATGAGCCGTGAGTTTTGGCAAAAAATAATGGAGATAAGGTCGGTGGTCAGCAAGGAACTCGAAAAAAGTCGAGCAAAAGGCGACATCGGATCATCATTAAACGCAGAAGTTGAACTGTACTGTAGTGATGGCTATTTTAAGTTGTTAAATAAACTGGAAAACGAGCTACATTTCGTTTTTATCACCTCTAACGCTTCCGTCATTGCTGAACAATTCAGTCCTGCTGATGCCATCCAAACCGAACTCGAAGGAGTTAAGCTAAAAGTGCTGGTTTCAGAACATCCCAAATGTGTCCGCTGCTGGCATCAGCATTATGATGTCGGCGAACATAAGGAGCATACCGAATTATGCGGCAGGTGCATAGAAAATGTTGACGGTGCGGGCGAACACCGCCGCTATGCGTGAGGTGGGCATGTTGAAATGGCTATGGCTTTCCTTACTGGCAATCGTCCTAGACCAAGCCGGCAAGCTGCTGGTTGATAACTCAATGCAGCTTTACGAATCCATCCCGCTGATGCCGTATTTTAACCTCACTTACGTGCATAATACCGGTGCTGCATTCAGTTTCCTGAGCGAAGCGGGCGGCTGGCAACGCTGGTTTTTTGCCGCCTTAGCTCTGATTATCAGTATCGTATTATCGATATGGTTAACACGCCTGCAAAAGCATGAAACCTTGCTCGCCGTGGCTCTGTCCTTAGTATTAGGCGGGGCAGTCGGCAACCTCATCGACCGCTTGGCCTACGGTTACGTCATCGACTTCCTCGATGTTTACTACAACGATTGGCACTGGCCCGCCTTCAACATTGCGGATTCGGCGATTACTTTGGGCGTGATGCTGATGTTGGCGGAGTCTTTTGGGATGGGCAACAGTAAGCTTGATTGTAGGTAGTTTTTAGAAAAAACTTATTTTGCTTCAAAAATTGTTTGAATTATTGCTGAATTACCTCTTTGCAAGCTGCCTTGTTCAAAGCTAATTAAGTCAAGCTAAAGGCTCTTTTGGGGGCTAATAAAACTGTTCTTTGTGGTGCTAGCTAGCGCAATTATGAAAAGTTCATGTGAACTAATTTCAAGGTTAAAATAATCCTTGCTATTAAAAATGCAAGGATTGCTTTAGCTCCTCCACCAAGATTAAACCCCGTCTACGCCATCTATACCAATTATTGACCAGTTATCAAAATCAGCAGAGCCAGATGTGTCATCGCTGTTATCGTAGGTGATTCGACAGGCGTATTTTTTGGTGGCTGTATTAGTCGCATTGGTCATATTGAATTCAGCGTTCACTACATACTGGTGGTTGCCAAGACTCCATACATTAGTAGGCTTTTCTGAGAAAGTTATGGAGACATCTGATCCAAGTTCTGATTTTATATAGTTGTTACAGTGCATGAATGCAAGATCAGTCATAGAATTGGAGATGGGGAATTGACTGCCTTGATCTTTGCTATCTACAAGAAATGCGTCAGATTTGATGACATCGTTGACTAAAGGGAGTATCACTTTCTGGGTAAGTAAAACTAGAACGGCAATGCCGATAATCAAGTATAGGATGGAGAACTTCTTCATAATAATAGCGTTTATTGGGTTATGTTGATTAATTTAATACACCTCGCAGTGTATCAGAAATATAAGTTTTTCAAAGTTTTTAGCTAGGGCGTTTGCGGCTGTGGAATGTTGACTTTAAAAACTAACCTAATTCGCGATAATTTAGACTTGACACGTTTAGTCGAACTGGTAGACTTACAGCTCACTGAATGGATTTGGTGACACTGTTAGCGTGAGAGTGTTTCAAGTTAGCGGCGGTTAAAGGGAGGATTAAATTGACTCCCAGTTCTTTATGATCTGGGGATTTGATAATTTTTAGGAGGTAGAAATGGCAGCTACAACTGAATCAGTAAAAGCTGATGCTGCGGAAGCACCGTTATTAAACAAAAGAAACTTGTTTCTCGGTGTTGCGTTGTATTGCGTGTTTTATGCATGGGTTCGTTGGTATGAAGGTGTCTATGGCTGGTCAGCCGGTATGGACTCATTCGCACCTGAATTCGAAACATATTGGATGAACTTTCTTTACATCGAGTTCGTATTAGAAGTAAGTACTGCAGGTATCCTGTGGGGTTATCTCTGGAAAACTCGTGACCGTAAAGTTATGTCAATCACACCAAGAGAAGAGTTGAGAAGACACTTCACACATTGGACATGGTTGGTATGCTACGGTACAGCGATCTATTTCGGTGCTAGCTACTTCACAGAACAAGATGGTACATGGCATCAAACAATCGTTCGCGATACTGACTTTACACCAAGTCACGTAATCGAGTTCTATTTGAGCTATCCAGTATACATCATCACTGGTGGTGCTGCTTTCTTGTATGCTAAAACCAGACTTCCAACTTACCAACAAGGTAACTCTATTCAATATATGGTTGCTACAGTTGGTCCATTCATGATCTTGCCAAACGTTGGCTTGAACGAATGGGGTCATACTTTCTGGTTTATGGAAGAACTGTTTGTTGCTCCTTTACACTACGGCTTCGTATTCTTCGGATGGTCAGCTTTGGGTGTATTAGGTGTATTGAACATCGAAATTGCAGCACTTGCTAAGTTGCTGAAAAAAGACTTGGCATAAGCTAAATCTTTGGTTGTAATTACTATCTCCCCTGGTTGCTTTGTTCTTTTAGGGCAAAGCAACCGAGAATAGATAGTAGTTAAATAAAAATAATTTAAATCCTTTAGGAGGTAAGCTAATGAGCGCATCTCAATCAGCTGTACGTTCACGCGCAGAGGCCGTAAAAGTTTCTCGTACGTTCGATTGGCTAATTATGTTCACATTGTTTTTTGTTATTTTAGGCGGTTATCACGTTCACTTTATGCTTGTAGCAGGTGACTGGGATTTCTGGTCTGATTGGAAAGATAGACGTCTTTGGGTAACTGTTTTACCTATCATGGGTATCACTTTCCCAGCGGCAGTTCAAGCAATTCTTTGGTGGCGTTATCGTATACCGTTCGGTGCAACTCTTTCTGTACTGGGCTTGTTATTCGGTGAATGGGTAAACAGATACTTCAATTTCTGGGGCTGGACATACTTCCCTATTAATTTCGTATTCCCATCACAACTCGTACCAGGCGCTATCGTATTAGACGTTGTACTGTTGGTTTCTGGCAGTATGCAGTTGACAGCGGTAATCGGCGGTTTGGGTTTTGGTCTGTTATTCTACCCAGGCAACTGGCCAGTTATGGCTCCATTGCATTTACCTGTTGAATACAACGGTATGATGATGACTTTGGCTGACTTATCAGGTTACCACTATGTTAGAACCGGTATGCCAGAATACATCCGTATGGTTGAAAAAGGTACACTGAGAACTTTCGGTAAAGACGTTGCTCCAGTATCAGCGTTCTTCTCTGGTTTCGTGAGTATCATCGTTTATTTCTTGTGGCATTTCTTCGGTAGATGGTTTGGAAGCACTGCTTTCACAAAAGGTTCTTAAGAAGAATTGTTTTAGAATAAATAATAAAAAAAAGCTTGTTACAACAATAATATAATTTGTTGTAGCTAGATACTCAAAAACTATAGATTCTCTATTATAGAGGAGGATATATGAAATTAATAAAAGACGGGATAGCTAAATTATCCTTTGTCGCACTGCTGGTTACTGTAACAGCGGCGATGTTTTATGCTCCAACTGCTTCTGCACATGGTGAGAAGTCTCAGGCTGCGTTCATGCGTATGCGTACAATTCACTGGTATGACCTTAACTGGTCAAAAGATATTGTGCCTGTAAACGACACAATGACTGTAACCGGTAAATTCCACGTTTTCGCTGGCTGGCCAGAAACTGTTGCCAAACCAGAAATTTCGTTCTTAAACATCGGTATTCCTGGTCCAGTATTTATTCGTGCTGGTTCTTGGATTGGCGGTCAATTGGTACCACGTTCTGTAACACTGGAATTGGGCGAAACATACGAATTTAAAGTATTGTTGAAAGCTCGTCGTCCTGGTGACTGGCACGTCCATTCCATGATGAACGTAAAAGACGGTGGTCCAATCATCGGCCCAGGTAAATGGGTAACCATTACTGGTTCTATGAGCCAATTCACCAACCCAATCACCACTTTGACAGGTCAAACTATCGATCTTGAAAATTGGAATCTGGGCAATATCTACTTCTGGCATGCCTTCTGGTACGCTTTTGGTATTGCTTACATTGCTTATTGGGCACGTAAACCAGTGTTTGTTCCACGTTTGATTGCTTGTGAAGCAGGTAAACATGACACACTGATCTCTGCAATGGACAAAAAAGTTGGTATCGGATTTATGGTTGCTACTTTGGCAATTGTTGCTGTCACTATGGAAAGCACAAACGCTCAGTATCCAATCACAACTCCTCTGCAAGCTGGTTTGTTGCGTGGTATGAAACCTATTGAAATGCCAGCAAGAACAGTTGCTGTTAAAGTAGATAGCGCAACATATCGTGTACCAGGTCGTGCTATGCAAATGACACTGACTGTTACTAACAACGGTGATTCATCAGTTCGTTTAGGCGAATTTATGACAGCTTCTGTTCGTTTCTTGGATCCAGCAGTACATGAAGATGATACAGGTTACCCAGATGACTTGTTGGCTGAAGAAGGTTTGACTGTTAGCGATAACAGCCCACTTGCTCCAGGTCAAACAAGAACTATGGAAGTAACTGCTTCTGATGCAGCATGGGAAGTATACCGTTTAGCTGACTTAATCTATGATCCAGATAGCCGTTTTGCTGGCTTACTGTTCTTCACTGATGAAGCTGGCAACCGTCAAATGGTTACTATCGACGCTCCATTAATCCCATCATTTATCTAATAAATAATATGTAGCAGGGTTAAACCTGTTATATATCGGGGTTAAATTAAAGCCCTCATCATCGCAAGGTGATGAGGGTTTTTTAATATCTGATGTTTTAGTAACTGATAAAATCCATCTACAAACTAAGTATCAAGGCACTGTAGATATTGAGTTTTCACAATATTTGATGAAATTAAAGCTGGTAAAGGTGATACTGAAACAACCAGCTATTAATGGATAATAAAAAAATCTTTGTTTTGCAGAGTAAAAGACGATGAAAAGCTGATTGTTAAACGTTATCCTAGTTAAGAATTCAAGCCTTTGTTTTTAATAGCTAAAGCAGCCTCACGGAGGGCTTCAGCAGAGCTGGGGTGTGAATGAATAGTTCTTGCGAGATCTTCACTACTCGCTGAAAATTCCATAGCAAGCACTGCTTGAGCAATCAATTCAGACGCGTGACACCCGATAATATGTACACCAAGTATTTTGTCCGTATTAGCGCAAGCAATTACTTTAATCATCCCATTTGATTTGACCGCAGATTTAGGTTGGTGGTTAATACTTAACGGAAAAGTTCCAATGTTAATTGGATCGCCTATTGCTTTAAGTGCCTGTTCAGTTTGACCAATCCAAGCAATCTCAGGTTCAGTGTAAATAACATTTGGAATAATGTTATAGTTTACTGATGAGCCAATAACACCAGCAATTTGTTCAGCAACAAAAACTCCTTCTGCCATGCCTTTATGAGATAACATTGGTCCATGTAGGGTCAAATCACCAATGGCGTAGACTCCCGGTAAATTAGTCCGGCAATTTTCATTGACGTGGACATAGCCGTTTTCATCAAGCAATAAATTTGCTTCGGGTGCAGAAAGCCTTTCTGAGTTTGGCTTGCGACCAGAAGCGACTATAAGCTTATCAACGCGAAGTGCATGTGTTCCATCAGCATCCTGATACTCAATAAATACTTTTTTATTAAGAATTTTTGTTGAAATCACACGCGCTCCCAGGCGTAGCTCTAAGCCTTGTTCGGTAAAAATTTGATAAGCCTGACGTGATATTTGATTATCTGATAAGCCTAAAAATGTCTCCTGTGCTTCTAACAATGTTGTTTCTGCACCAAGCCTGTTCCAGATTGCAGCTAATTCAAGCCCAATCACGCCCGCTCCAAGTATGGCAAGTCTTTTAGGTAATTTATTAAGGCTTAAAGCAGCCGTAGAATCAAGAATGAATTCATTGTCTATAGGCGTGCAAGGTATGGATATTGGTATAGATTCCGTTGCTAATATAATAAATTTTGCATGAATTTGTTGGCTTGGGGAATGAAGCGAAGACAATTCTATTATTTTAGGTGCAATTAACTTTGCATTTGAATTAATGAAATCTATTTTGTGTTCTGTAAATGTTTTTGTAATCTGTTGGCTGATTCCATCGAGTATTTTGTCTTTGTGAAGTATCATTTTAGGCAAATTAAGCGACACGTTTTCAGCAAAAACTCCGTGTGAATCGATGTCGCTTAACAATGTATCATAAAGTTTTGCAGATTCTAATAAAGTTATCATACCCACATTTCCAGCATTGCAAAATGCACCGCTGGTAGAGTTAATGTCTGTGTTATCAACACAAAGGACTTTTAAACCAAGTTGGGCGCATCTAATGGCACAGGTATAAGCAGAAGGGCCTGATCCTATAACGATGACATCGTATTTGGCTTTAACTTTAGACATACGTTATATATTTAAGAGCAAATGGGCTGGTGCTTCAAGACACTCTTTTATGGTGACCAAAAATTGCACGGCTTCGCGACCATCAACAAGGCGGTGATCATAAGATAAAGCTAAGTACATGATTGGCCTAATGATAATTTGGCCGTTTTCTACAACTGCTCGATCTTTAATGGCATGCATACCTAAAATTGCACACTGAGGTGGATTAAGTATTGGAGTTGAAAGCATAGAGCCAAAAACCCCGCCGTTAGTGATTGTGAAAGTTCCTCCTTTCAAGTCATCAAAACTTAACGCACCCGAGCGGGCTTTTTCGCCAAAATCAACAATGCCTTTTTCAATGCCTGCGAAATCAAGTTGGTCTGCATCACGTAATACAGGAACAATCAAACCACGAGGTGTACTGATTGCAATGCCAATATCGTAGTAACCGTGATAAATAATGTCAGTGTTATCAATCGAAGCATTGATAGCAGGGAAGCGTTTTAAAGCTTCGATTGAAGCTTTGACAAAAAATGACATAAAGCCTAATTTGGCATTATGTTTTTGTTCAAATCTCAATTTATATTGGTTGCGGAGATCAATAATATTTTGCATATTGACTTCATTGAATGTCGTCAACATCGCTGCATTTTGTTGCGCCTGAAGTAGACGTTCGGCAATTTTTGCCCTTAAGCGGGTCATTGCAACGCGTTGTTCAGGGCGATGCCCTGCAGAAATTGTAATTATTGGTTCAATGACTTCTATAGGCTTTTGTTTGACTTCGGGCGTTATTACATCAGCTGCTTTTGTTTCTGAGGGTTGTTGTTTGTTGAGATGATCTAAAACATCCCCTTTAGTGAGGCGACCATCTTTTCCACTGCCTTTGATTAAAGTCGGATCGAGTGTGTTTTCATGAACTATCCGGCGTACGGAAGGGCTTAACGGGATTGCCGCGTTTTGAGCAGTGGGTATTGTCTTCTCAGCAGTAATAGCCTGGCTTACTTGCGGTTCTATTGTAGCTAAGAGTTCGCCGCCGTTAACAATTGCACCACTTTCCTTGAGAATGGCTGATAGGACACCAGATTCAGGTGCAGGCACTTCCAGGACAACTTTATCCGTTTCCAAATCGACAAGGTTTTCATTTTTCTGGACGCTATCTCCAGGCTGTTTATGCCACACAACCACAGTTGCGTCGGAAACAGACTCCGGTAAGTTAGGGGTTATGACTGAAATGCTCATGTTATTTTCCTGAATGTTTTCCGTATAAGGCAGTTTGTACGACAGTTTTTTGTTGTTCTATGTGGACATGAAAATGCCCGACAGCGGGTGATGCTGATGCTTCCCGTCCCACATAAGTTACACTGATATGGGCTTCCAGATTATCAGTAAAATGATGCTTTGATTGATACCAAGCACCTTGATTTTGTGGCTCCTCCTGACACCAGACAAAATCTTTTAAGTTTGCATACCTTGCAATTTCTGCCTTAAAAAGCTCTGCCGGAAAAGGGTACAGTTGCTCGATACGCGCAATAGCGACGTTTTTCAGGTTATCTAGCCGACGTGCTTCGAGTAAATCGTAGTAAACCTTGCCAGCACAAAATACTAAGCGCGTGACCTGTTTGGGATCAATAGCGTCCTGCTCACCGATAATAGGGAGAAATTCTCCGGTAGTCAGATCCTCAAGCGTTGAGATGGCAAGCTTATGCCTTAATAAGCTTTTCGGACTCATCACAATAAGCGGCTTTCTGTATACGCGAATGAGTTGACGGCGCAATAAGTGAAAAATTTGCGCGGGCGTTGTCGGACTACACACCTGGATGTTATGTTCAGCGCAGAGCTGCAAATAACGTTCCAGCCGAGCCGAAGAATGTTCTGGGCCTTGGCCTTCAAAGCCGTGGGGCAGTAGCATCACAAGTCCGCATAAACGTCCCCATTTGGTTTCACCAGAGCTAATAAACTGATCGATAACGACCTGAGCACCATTGGCAAAATCACCGAATTGAGCTTCCCAGACCACCAAGGTGTTAGGCATGGTTGTGCTGTAACCGTATTCAAAACCCAAGACACCTGCTTCAGACAGCAAAGAGTCATAAATTTGTGCGCGACCCTGATCTTTATCAAGATGTTTAAGTGGCTTATAGGTTCTATTATTTATTTGGTTGTGCAGTACAGCATGACGGTGAACAAAAGTTCCTCGTCCAACATCCTGTCCGGTCAGCCGAATATGAAATTTGTCCATAAGCAAGGTAGCATACGCCATATTTTCAGCAAAACCCCAGTCTAATGGCATTCCACCCGCCGCCATCTTGCGGCGATTATCCATCACCTTGGCAACCCTTGGGTGCAATTCAAAGCCCGTCGGTAAGCGCAGCATCCGGTCATTACAAAAACGTAAATGGTCAATAGAAACCGCCGTACGTGCTGGTGCATCCCAGTCTTGATTCAGGAAGTTATTCCATTGGGCGCTATAGGAATAGATATTACTATCCAGAACCGGTCTCGAAACAATAACTCCAGCCTCAAGCTGTTGTTGATATGCCATTTCCATAGATGTTGATTGTTTATCCGTAATCGTATTTTCCTTGACTAGCTTTTCAGCATAAATCCTACGCGTGGTTTTATGGTTGCGGATTTTTTTGTACATTAACGGCTGGGTAGTAGCTGGTTCGTCAGCCTCATTATGGCCTAAGCGGCGATAGCAAATAAGATCTATAACCACATCCTTGTTAAAAGTCATCCTGAAATCAAGTGCCAGTTTGGTCACAAACATGACCGCTTCTGGATCATCGCCGTTGACATGGAAAACTGGTGCTTGGATCATACTGGCTACGTCGGTGCAATAAAGGGTCGAGCGTGCGTCCAGTGGATTGCTAGTGGTAAAACCGATCTGGTTATTGATGACAATATGGACAGTGCCGCCCGTGTTAAACGCACGGGTTTGCGACATATTCAAGGTTTCCATGATGATGCCTTGCCCAGAAAATGCAGCATCGCCATGAATTAGCACGGGGATCACCGTGTTTTTGCCGTCGCTTCCAGCGCGATCCTGGCGGGCTTTTACCGAACCTTCTACAACCGGATTGATAATTTCCAAGTGTGATGGATTAAATGCCAAGGTTAAATGAACAGCGCCCCCTGGCGTATCTATATCAGATGAAAAGCCCATGTGGTATTTCACATCACCTGAACTGACACCGGGTGAGGGTGAAGTTGTTCCGGCGAATTCGTTGAACAAGCTGGAAGGGCTTTTGCCTAAGATATTGGTCAAAACGTTAAGCCGTCCGCGATGCGCCATACCAATGACGATTTCCTTTACCCCTTTCGCACCGGAATTTTGGATTAATTCGTCTAAGATTGGAATCAGCGATTCTGCTCCCTCAAGGGAGAAACGTTTTTGGCCCACAAATTTATTCTGTAGATAATGTTCGATACCTTCCGCAGCGGTCAGTAATTGTAAAAGCCACAGTTTTTTTTCGGATTCTATATTTAAATCAGCCGTGTAGCTTTCGATGCGAGTAATCACCCAACGTCTGATATGCGTATCGACAATGTGCATATACTCAGAGCCAATACTGCCGCAATAGATTTCCTGGAGACGGCTGATAATTTCCCGTAGCGGCAGTCGGTCAGCTCCGTAGAGAGCGCCAGTGTCAAACAAAGTGTCCATATCCAGTTCGGACAAGCCGTAGTAAGCAGGATCCATGTCAGTAGGATAGGGAATATCAGCACCAAGTGGATTATTGCTAGCGATCTGATGTCCACGAACACGGTAATGATTAATCAACCGTGCCACAGCAGATTGTTTTTTAACACTTTCTTCAGTAAAGCCTTGCAGTTGTGCAATTCGACTTTGTGGTTTTAATGCCAGTTGCCCAAAACGTTCTACGATGGGGCTATGTGCGATCTCATAAGTGGCTCCGTTATGGATTTCACGGAATTGTGTACGCCAGCCTGGTTCAACCGATTCGGGGTCTTCCAGAAATCGCTCATAGAGGTTTTCAATAAAAGTGGCGTTACCGCCGTTGAGAGAGGAAGAATCTTGAAAAAATTTAAGTAGTGACATTTAGAGAGATATCCACAAAATCCTGCGAAAGCTACTTATAAAAAGAACTTCAAAAAACCAAAAAAGTTCTTTTTAATGCTTGTAACATAAGGAAAGACACAGCTAACAGTCCACATTGTTCTAAATAGACCTAAATCCTTCCTTACGATTAAGAGAATAGCAGAAAAAGTCTTGTTAACTAAGCAGATAAAGGTTATTTCTAATGAACTTTCTTTAGCTAAAATCTATGTAGGTATATTAACAAGGTATAACATTTTATTCGACAAAAACTATGCTATAGTTTGATTTTAAAGCATTATCGTTTTGGTTCACCTGACAGGGTTGGTACATTTATGCCAGAAAATAAAAATATCGTCATCAAAGTTAAATACTCTACACCTGGGAAAACCTCAGGAAAGCCCGTTTCGGCTTCAGGCATGACAACGGAATGGAATCTTAAGCGAATAGGATTGGCGTTAGGTAGTGCTTTGTTGATACTTATGACCTTATTTTATTTTACTGACAGCAACGAGAAAAAAGTTGATACCAGCACACAGTTAGCTTTGCCAAAGCAAGCGGCTGAAATTAAAAGCCAGCCCGATGCAGTTATTAACACAGTAGCAAAACCCAAAATAGATAATAGTAACCTAGTCGTTAGGGCACAATTAACCCGTGAAATCAAAAAAAGCGAACCGGTTGATACGATAGCCTTACCACTAAAAATAGGTAAAAAAGAAACCTTATGGATTCATTATTTTGTTGAATTAAAAGGTATGAAAGGTAAGGCTGTTTTCCATGAGTGGTGGTTAAATGGCGAACTTGTATCTCGAAAAAAGGTGAATATATCTGCCGATCCTTGGCGTACCGCAAGCAAACAAGTGATTACCTATACAACAAATAATGATTGGATAGTCAGGTTGGTGGATGAATCAAGAGATAAATTAGCCGAGCAAAGTTTCAATTTGGAGTTAAAATAAGTTTTAGTTAAATAACTAATTAATGTAATCTATTAGGCTGGTAAATAATTATTACCTTATAAACTGAAATTTTAATATAAACTCTAAGTATATCTCTAGGAATAGGCGCAATGTCAGATTATCAAAATCTTTCGGAAAAAGAACTGAAGGCAGTTATCGAAAAGGCAGAAAATGCCTTAAAAAACAAGCAATTTAGTAAGCGAAAAGAAGTTATTGCCAAGATTAAAGAACTGGCGGCATCCATAGATTCTACTGTAGAAATACATGAAAATGGGAAAAAATCTCCTCGCACTGTTTCTAAAGTCTCTATCAAATACCGTCACCCCCAAGATGCTGAAAAGACCTGGACAGGACGGGGAATGACACCTAAATGGATGCAAGCCTTACTCGATAAAGGGCATGATCGCTCTGAGTTTAAGGTGTAGTTTTCCACTATTATTGGCTAATATGGTTGGGTTATATTAATCAATATATCGTTTGATTAAATTCCCATACTCATCGATTCTCCGATCACGAAGAAAAGGCCATATTTGTCTAACCCTTTCAGTTCTGGTTTTGTCGATAGTATAGATTAACAATTTTGGGTCGGTAGCATTGGCGCTTACTAATATGTCGCCTTGTGGTCCAGCAATAAAACTATTACCCCAAAAATTAATACCAGCATCTGAATCAGGCGCTTTTTCAAAACCGATGCGATTACAAGCGACAACTGGAATACCATTCGCAACCGCATGAGACCGCTGAATAGTAATCCAGGCATTTAACTGACGTTGTTGCTCATCGGTTGTATCGCCTGAATCCCAACCAATAGCCGTAGGGTATATCAGTATTTCAGCACCTGCCAACGCCATTAACCGCGCCGCCTCAGGAAACCATTGATCCCAGCAGATTAATACACCAAGTTTGCCAATGGAGGTTTCAATCGGTTTAAAACCGAGGTCACCTGGCGTGAAATAATATTTCTCGTAAAATCCAGGATCATCTGGAATGTGCATTTTCCGGTATTTTCCTGCGATACTGCCGTCCTTTTCAAAGACCACCGCTGTATTGTGGTAAAGCCCTGCTGCGCGTTTCTCGAACAGGGTCGAGACAATTACAATACCCAGTTTTTTTGCTAATGTGGATAGAATCTCGGTACTCGGACCAGGTATAGACTGGGCGAGATCAAAATGTCCGTAATCTTCATTCTGACAAAAGTAAGGATCAAGATGCAGTTCAGACAACACTACCAGGTCAGCTTTGTTGGCGGCGGCTTCATGAATTTTAGCGACAGACAAATCAAAATTGGTCTGTCTATCTTGATTACAAGGCTGTTGTACGGCGCATACGGTGATTGTCGTTTTCATATTAGGTCTGTCAGGAACGATAACGCAGTCATTTTAGCGAATTGAAAACATTCATGACAGGTAATTTAATAACTTGGCATAAAACCAGGCTTACCCACTATGTTTAGTTTGTTTAGCTGAATGGTTTTAGGGATAATGGAGTTGTGTTGACTACTTATATAGAAAGAGCGATAACATGACAGAGCAGATCAACAGTGGTATTGAACTTATGTTTGCGGGCATGGGCATCGTTTTCGTGTTCCTTATCATGCTGGTCGGTGCTATCAACCTTATGTCTTCGTTAGTACAGCGCTATTTTCCTGCGGCAACGCCAAAATTCCGAAGTGAATCCAGTGGCTTAGATAAGAGTACGGTTGCCGCTATTTCAGCAGCAGTTCATCATTATCGAAGCAAGCACCATTGATCGTTTTATGGTACTAATGACCGCATTAAAACACGAGCAGCAGCTTAAGAAATAACAACAAGGCAATGGTAACGAAAAGCAAAAAAAAGCCTCTGGCTATCACTGAAGTCGTATTGCGCGACGCACATCAATCAATTCTCGCAACCCGCTTGCGGATTGAGGATATGCTGCCAATTTGCGGCAAGCTCGATGAAATCGGCTACTGGTCGATGGAATCCTGGGGTGGCGCGACCTTTGATGCGTGTATCCGCTATCTGGGTGAAGATCCGTGGGAACGCTTGCGCTTGCTCAAGAAAGCCATGCCCAAAACCCGCCAACAGATGCTGTTACGCGGCCAAAACCTGTTGGGTTATCGCCACTATGCCGATGATGTGGTCGATAAATTTGTCGAACGATGTGCCGTTAACGGCATTGACGTGTTCCGCATATTTGATGCCATGAACGATATGCGTAACATTGAACGCGCCGTCAAAGCGGTGTTGAATACCGATGCCCACGCCCAAGGCACTATTTCCTATACCACTAGCCCAGTGCATACCATGGATGTGTGGGTGGCTCTGGGTAAGCAGATTGAAGATATGGGCGCACATTCCATCTGCATTAAGGATATGGCTGGATTGCTTAAACCTTATGATGCGTTTGAGCTGGTCAGCCGTCTGAAAAAAAGCACCAACATCCCTATCCATATGCAATGCCATGCGACCACGGGCTTGAGCGTTCCTAGCATCATCAAAGCCGCAGAAGCGGGCATTGATAATGTCGATACAGCCATTTCCTCGTTGAGCATGACTTACGGACATAGCCCTACCGAGACCATAGTCGCCAGTTTTGAAGGCACTGACCGCGATACTGGGCTGAATTTGGTCAAGCTTGAAGAAATTGCGACTTACTTTCGTGAAGTCCGCAAGAAATACGCCCAGTTTGAAGGCAGCTTGAAAGGGGTTGATAGCCGAATCTTGATTGCACAAGTACCAGGCGGCATGTTGACCAATATGGAAAGCCAGTTGAAAGAGCAGGGCGCGGCGGACAAATTTGATGAAGTCATCAAGGAAATCCCGCGTGTGCGCGAAGATTTAGGTTTTATTCCATTGGTCACGCCGACCTCACAAATCGTCGGCACCCAAGCTGTCATCAATGTGATGAGTGGTGAGCGTTATAAAACCATTACAAAGGAAACCGCTGGCGTACTGAAAGGCGAATACGGTGCGACACCTGCGCCCGTCAACAAGGAATTGCAAAAACGCGTGCTGAATGGGGCAACGGCTATTACCTGTCGTCCAGCCGATTTGCTCGAATCGGAAATGAACAAGCTCGTTGCCGATGTGCTGGAAAAGGCCGAGAAAGAAGGCATAAGGCTGGCAGAATGTGTTGAGGAAGATGCCTTAATCAATGGCATGTTCAGCCAGGTAGGTTGGAAATTCCTGCTTAATCGCGGCAATCCGAAGGCATTTGAAGCCGCACCCGATTCCAAGGCTTATGCAGCTTCCCTAGCAACAGCGCAGACCAACAAATCGGATTCGGTGGTTGAAACCTATTCTGTTAATGTTGATGGAAGAAACTTTAAGGTCGCTGTAGGACCAAGTGGCTCAGACTTAACTATCAAACCAGAAGTCAGCGCAGCTTATGCAACTCCCGCATCCAGCAGTGGTGAGGTAGTTGTCGCACCGATGGCGGGAACAATTTTGAAAATACTGGTTGAAGTGGGTGCCAGCGTTGCTAAGGGCGAAGTGGTCGTCATCATGGAAGCCATGAAAATGGAAACTGAAATCCGTACCAAAGTTGCCGGGATAGTCAGCGCTGTCAACGTAAAAGAAGGTGGTACGGTTGCCAGTGGTGATGTATTGGTTTCTTTGTAAGAACTCCCTCTCCTGCTGGAGAGGGCTGGGGTGAGGAGAATAAATTAAGGAATCCTATTAAGTCCTTCGACAGGCTCAGGACGAACGGAATCACAAGTTCATAGACCCTTAACTGATTATATTCCCCATCCCAGCCTTCCCCCTCAAGGGAGAAAGGGTGGTCATTTGAAACCATAACGGATTAAACTTTAAAAGACACAAATGGAAAACCTACTTTCACTGTGGCATAGCACTGGACTTTATAACTTCACTGGCGGTCAGGCGTTTATGATGCTGGTCGGTTTTGTGTTGCTGTACCTCGCCATCAGCAAAGGCTTTGAGCCGCTATTGTTATTGCCGATTGGATTTGGCGCAATCCTCAGCAATATCCCAGTCGCCGGTATCGCCGAAGAAGGCGGGCTTTTGTATTACCTGTATTTCGGCATAAAAATGGGGATTTTTCCCTTGTTGATTTTTATGGGTGTGGGCGCAATGACTGATTTCGGCCCCATGATAGCCAACCCTAAGACCTTACTTTTAGGTGCAGCCGCACAGTTTGGTATTTTCGCATCCTTGTTAGGTGCGTTAGCGCTCAACATCATCCCAGGTTTGGAGTTCAGCTTAAAAGATGCCGCAGCTATCGGCATTATCGGTGGTGCAGATGGGCCAACGGCGATTTATGTCGCATCAAAACTGGCCCCTGATTTATTGGGTGCGATTGCGGTGGCGGCTTATTCTTATATGGCTTTGGTGCCGCTAATCCAGCCACCGATCATGCGAGCTTTGACGACCGAAGACGAACGCAAGATTGAAATGCAGCAACTGCGTGATGTCAGTAAAGCCGAGAAAATCGTGTTTCCGTTAATGTTATTATTCTTATCCATCTTGTTATTACCATCTGCGACACCGTTAATCGGTATGTTTGCCTTGGGCAATTTAATGCGTGAAAGCGGCGTGGTGGAACGCCTAAGCAATACCGCACAAAATGAGCTTATCAACATCGTTACCATCTTTTTAGGCTTGTCGGTCGGCTCAAAACTCAGTGCCGAGGCGTTTTTACAAGTCAAAACTTTAGGAATCTTGGGGCTAGGCGCATGTGCCTTCGCCATCGGCACAGCAGCCGGTGTCATCATGGCGAAAATCATGAACCGATTCAGCAGCACCTTGATTAATCCATTAATCGGCGCGGCGGGTGTTTCCGCTGTACCGATGGCAGCACGGGTTGCCAACAAACTTGGTTTAGAAAGCAATCCCCATAACTTCCTATTAATGCACGCTATGGGGCCTAATGTTGCCGGGGTAATTGGATCTGCGGTGGCGGCGGGTGTTTTGTTAAGCCTTGTCAAATAATTGGGCAGGATGCTTAATATGTTGGTGCGTAAGACGAACATAGAAAACAACCTAAGCTATTGAATTTAATGTATATGAACCTCACGCGACTTTACCGTATCGCCACGGCGTAAAATATAGTCATCTTGATCGCCAGCCAGCTCTGAGCCATCCGCGTTAAGCTGGATAAGAGTACCTTCATCAACAATGCGGTACTGCCCAGACGCTGGCTTGTCTTTGGGCGTTAACACGACGGTACGCGTGTCGTCATTCCAGGTAAATTTGCCTTTTTCAAAAAACTCCCGTGACGATGGTTTTGCGGGCTGGGTCACCAACAGGTAATTATTATTGCGCTTTAAGGACAAAGTGATTTTGATGCCGCTGCAATCTTCTTCCTTGCAGGGAAAATACCCGTAATAAATACCCCGAAAATCAGGCCCCTTATCCGCCATATTGGCATGACCTGCATGTTCTCCCTGTTGCAAGGCCTCGCGTTGCCTAAGCAGCTTGTCTTGCATTTGCTTATCTGACTCCGCCACAGCAGGGTTAACAGCAGAAAGTATTATGTTAACCAAGATTAAAGTCAGATAAGGTGTTATTTGGTGTTTTAGTGGTTTCATATAAACACTTCTATTATTGGGTTGGTTAGTAATCGGTTAAGTGAGTTCATTGTATTCTCGAAAGGTTAATATTGGTAGGGTGCGTTTTACGCACCAAAATTAATATGATTGTTTGGTGCATGGAATGCATCCTGGACGACTTATAAAAACCCGTTCGTCCTGAGCTTGTCGAAGGATGAACACAATAATGTGTCGCTAGCGCGACGGATTGTTTAAATGCCAGTTCCCGCACTGGCGGGCGGGATACTTTCTTTTGCTTCGCCAAAAGAAAGTATCCAAAGAAAAGGCGACCCGATGCCGCTTGCTTCCTGCGCTCTGACGGTTTTATCGGGGTTTGCTGGAAGGGACTTCCTGTCCCTCCAGCAAAGCACGGCATCGGCAATTGCTCCTGCATTGCCCTACCTCCTGCATCCATGCAGTCGTCCCTGCCGTGCCCCTACGGGCTATTCCCGATAAAACCGCCAGTGCTCGGCGCGGCATACGGGAATGGGTGATTTCCTTAGCATTGTAGGGTGGATTAGACGCGCAAAATCCCGTAGCTTTCAGATAAGCAAAGACTTTCCGCGCGTCGTAATCCACCATGTCGAAGTCCACCACACTCGGCGGGTTACGCCGCGCATAAACGAAAGCGGTTGTTTAAACATAGTGCATTTGCGCGGCTAACCGCGCCCTACAACTAACCCGCCGTACGAGGTACAATCAACCCACCGTACGAGGTGCCGCACCCCTAAACGGGCTATTCCCGCCAAAACTTCCGGTACTCGGCGCGGCATAACGGGATAATGGGAGGAAGCCGTAGGTTGCGGGTTAACTTGTGAAACCTTTATGCCCTGTGGGTGCAACAAATATAAATATCGGTGCCATGTTGGGGTTCGTTCTTCACCCCACCAGGCTACCAGGCTTTTACGGTGAAGAATATCAATTGAAGCCTTTAAAAAATTCATAGTCGATCTCGAATACAATTACAGGTTTTAGTCCTAAATGATGCTTTTCAAATAATTCAACCAATCTATCACCATCTATTAATTCAATCGGGGTAACGCCGTCGCGACTCGCTTCATTTTTGGCTTCTTTTGTAAATCTCCCCGTTGTAATTATTAGACCTTTTTCTCCTCTCCCTTGCATAGCGCCTCGAAAATCTCGAACATGATGGGGTGAAACAGTTTCTTTATATCTTTTGCATTGAAATACAATATTCAGACTAACAACATCATTTAATTTGACTATGCCTTTTCCGTCAATGCCTTGATCGCCTGAACCTCCAGTAATGGTTATATCATTTATGCCTATTTCTGTTAAAAGCCTTTTACATAATTTTTCAAATCCAACCGCAGGTAGACCCTGAATTAAGTTTAATAAACTAATTGTATGCACTTCATCTTCAGTTGATGTATCTTCAAACTTCAAGTCTGATTTTTTTGGTGAAACTGTGGGGGATTTTTTTACACTTTCTTGTACACCTTTAAATAAAGAGTAAATGTCATCATCAGTAAGTTTTTTTTCTAATGCATCATTAGTCAACCTCCAAATCCCTCTTTCAGAATTATCGATTAAGCCAGCTTTAAACAAATAAAACCTTGCCCAATTGATTTGGTTTCTGACCCTGGATTGTCCGTTGGAAGTAGATTCCTCTAATTCGTCATCAGAAATTCCGAGTGATTCTACGACCTGCTCTATTACATTTGATGAATTGCCTGCACCACCATTTGCTTGAAGAGTTGTCAAAACTGGATTTATGTATTTTAAAAATTCTGGCCCTTTCATGATGTCGTTTTTTTTGTCGCGTAGGGTGCGTAAACGCACCCTACATTTAAAAATCCCCCGACTCCCGTAATGCCGCGCGCCGAGCATCAGGGCCGTAGGTACGATTAGCGATAGCTTAATCGTACGCATGAGTTTTGTTTATTACATTCCTCCGATTACGCTATCGCTAATCGGAGCTACGTGGGTTATGGCAATATCCCTATCCCGTATGCCGCGCCGAGCATCGGAGCATTTATCGGGACTAGCCCGTTAGGGGTGCGGCAAGGATGCCGCACTTTGCCAGAAGGACATGGATGTCCTTTCTGGCAAACCCCGATAAAACCGTCAGAACGCAGGAAGCAAGCAGCATCGGGGTCGCCTTTTCTTTGGATACTTTCTTTTGGCGAAGTAGAGACGCAAAGCATTGCGTCTCTACAAGTCCGTGGGTACGAGAACCCACATTAAAATAACCGTCGCGGTAGCGCGACACCTTATTAACCCCTCACCCTAACCCTCTCCCTCAAGGGGAGAGGGAACAAAAATGACTGTTAACTCAATATAGTCCGCTCCAACAGCCAATACCCCCCCGCCAAACAAGTCAATACAGAACCCACCGGCACCAAATACTTGCTTATCTTTTCCTTACCATGCAACCACCAAATCAACGGTAAAACAACCGATGCGACGGTAATCTGCCCCAGTTCCACGCCCAGGTTGAAGGAAAACAACGGCACTAAAATGCCCGTTTCGATGGACGAAATACCCATTTCCCGGAGAACGCCCGCAAAGCCGAAGCCGTGGATTAGACCGAAGAAAAAGGTGAGGATGCAGCGTTGCTTGGTGGTTACTTTGTCTTTCCTGACGATGTTTTCCAGGCCGACATAGACGATAGTGGCGGCAATCAGCGGCTCGACGATGGTGCTGGGAATATTGACGATATTCATCCCCGCCAAGGCCAGGGTAATGGAATGGGCGATGGTGAAGAAGGTGATGATTTTAATTGCCGGCCAAAAACTGCGGGTGACGACGAGCAAGGAAAACAAGAACAACAGGTGATCGTAGCCGGTGAGGATATGCTCCACGCCCAGCTTGAGAAAATCAATAAAAGTTGAGGTGGGATGGTTTTCTGTTGGTGATGCGGCGTTATTTTTTAAATTTATGTCAAGGGTGTTGGATTTTTGGGTTAGCAACTTTTTGCCTAATTCGCGACCCGCTGCGTCTCTGATTGTGACGTATTGCTTGTGGTCTGTCGGGAGTTTGCTCAGTAATTTAGACTGAATGCCAATTGATGTTAACGGTTTGCCCAGATATTGTAATTCGACTGTAGTATTGTTTTGGTTATCGAAATTTACTTTGCTCGCTAACGTAGCTTGGGTTTCTTTGCCATCAATCAGTATTGTTAGTTCACTGTTGACAAATCTAACAATACGGTGAGTTGCCTTACCTAGTTCGTCATCTGTTACTTCGGCATCGCCATCGCTGTCCATTGGCACAAAGGCTTCGATGTCTTGAACGGCAAAGGTTATTTTAGCGTCCAGGCCATTGGGTTTGATAGTCAAATCCGCCGAGCTAAGGCCGGGCGGATGTGCAAAGCTGATTTGCAATTGGATGAGCAGAAAAATAATACTGATTATTCTAATAACCATGCCACCTCCTATTTTTAGTGTTCATCTATTGTCGCTTTTGCAAAATTAGGGGTTGTTGCGTCTACGCATAAAGCGAAATGCCACGAAACTAATCAATGCTAAACCGAGTATGCTAGCAATGCCAATGGTCATATAAGTGCCTATCGGTTTTGCATCAGGATCAACACCAACATGCAGCGGAATTCTGAGCTTGTCTTCATCTGATATGGCTTCTTCGCCACCTACCATCAGGTAAATCGCGTAATAGCCTTTTTTGTCCAGTTGTGCTTGGGCTTCTACTGCGCCGCGCGGATAGAGTTTGGCGGGAATTTCGGCAATCGTGCGGATATCTTTGAAGTTTTCAGCCTTACTTTCATAGCCACCTAAAAATTCTTGTTCCACAACCCGAATGCCAATTGGTGTTTGTCTTAACTCTTCACCAACCACATCGGCGGTAAAATAACCCATACCGGTGGTCGGTATGTCTTTGCAGAATGACCGGAACAGGGCTTTTTTGTCATTTGCGGACATTTTTACGTCATCAACAGGTGGTTTGACGTAGGCACTAAAATAGACGGCGTAGAAGTCAGTTGCAACTAGGCAACCGACTGTTGCTTTGGTCATCACTTGAGAAGGATTGTCGTTGTAGCCAGGACTTTCGCAGGCTGTTAATAGCAGGGTGCTGATAAGCAATAAGCTGGGTAAAAGTGATTTCATGTCGTGGTGAGCCTCATTAGTAGACGGTCTGTTGCTGTTGACAATATATCAGGGCGTTTTTATAGTGAATTTGAATTTGCCCGTGACGATATGGGTGTCTAAAGAGACAACTCGGTAACGCACGTTGTACGTACCTGGCGGTAGTTGCGGAATGGTGACGTACAGATGCGATTGATCGAAGGTCTCCTGTGCAGCATCTTTGTTATCGACGCGTTTGCCAGTATTATCAATAACAGCGAGTGCTTTATATTCGCTACCTACCTTATCGTTAAACCACACATCCACTTGTTTGGGGGACTCGGCAATCGTGCTATCTACGACAGGTTGCGATTTCACCATAATGGCGTGGGCAAACACGGGTATGGGTAAGATCAAGCTTGCCAACAGCACCAGACCTAACAATGGTTTATCCGTAAAAATGATGTCGCGTAGTGTCATTAGTCTGTACCAGAAAAAGTGTGTGATTGAGTAATAGAACAACGCACATTATATAACTGATAGCGGGGATGGGCAGTAAAACTTGGTATTTCCGTGCTATGTAGCGGAAATCACTTGCGATTGACCAGGCAGTCTGACGGGTGTTATTGGGGTAGGCGCAATGCCTACCACTTAGGAGGACAGCTTCTGTTTTTTAGATGTTGCTCAATTGCCTTGTACTGGCACATCTCTGCGTGTTTGCCCCGTATACAACTGCCTAGGCCGTCCGATTTTTTGGTCGGGATCGGCAATCATCTCATCCCAGTGCGCTACCCAGCCTACGGTACGTCCCATCGCAAAAATGGCGGTGAACATTTTGCTGGGGATGCCGAGGGCATGGAGGACGATGCCGGAATAATAATCGACGTTAGGGTAGAGTTTTTTGGCGATAAAGTAGTCGTCTTCCAGGGCAATCCGCTCCAATTCCAACGCCAGTTTGAACAGTTTATCATCGTGCAAGCCCAGTTCAGTCAGGACTTCATGGCAGGTTTCGCGCATTAATTTGGCGCGAGGATCGTGGTTTTTATAAACGCGATGCCCAAAACCCATCAAGCGGAACGGGTCATTTTTGTCTTTTGCTTTGTCGATATATTGCCCAATCCGCGATACATTATCAATTTCAATCAACATATTCAGTACGGCTTCATTCGCACCGCCGTGCGCTGCACCCCATAAACAGGCGATTCCAGCAGTGATGCAAGCAAATGGATTGGCTCCACTGGATCCTGCCAAGCGTACGGTGGAAGTCGAAGCATTCTGCTCGTGGTCGGCATGGAGTATCAAGATCCTGTCCAATGCCTTAACCAGCACGGGGTTTGGTACGAATTCATCACACGGCGTAGCCAACATCATTCGCATGAAGTTTTCGACATAATTCAGCTTGTTTTTTGGATAGATGAAGGGCGATCCCGTGCTGTATTTGTGGCACATGGCAACAATCGTCGGCACTTTGGCAATCAGGCGAATAGCGCATATATTACGGTCTACCTTGGAGCGAATGTCCATCGCATCGTGATAAAACGCAGATAACGCACCGACCACACCCACCATAATCGCCATTGGATGGGCATCACGGCGAAAGCCTCTAAAAAACAGGTTTACTTGGTCATGCACCATCGTATGCATGGTAACTTGATGTTCAAACTCAGTTAATTCGGTTTTATCGGGCAATTCTCCGCGTAACAACAGGTAGCAGACTTCCAAAAAAGTGCAGCGTTCCGCAAGCTGTTCGATAGGATAGCCACGATACAGCAGCACACCAGCTTCACCATCGATAAAAGTGATAGCCGAGCGGCAACTGGCGGTGGAGGTAAAGCCAGGGTCAAAAGTAAACATACCTGTTTGTTTATACAGGCTTTGCACATCCAATACATCAGGCCCAGTGCTGCCAGATAATACCGGTAATTCGCACAAGGGTTTATTGTCGTCAGTCAATGTAAGGCTGCGGGGATCGGTCATGGAGTCACTCTCAGTCTGGGATTAGTTTTAGATTACCATAATGCCCGTAAAATGCTAAACCCGAATGACATCTGAGATGGCTTTTTGTGCCAGTTCGGTCACTTTAGCCCAATTTTTTTCATTGACGACAGCTTGCGGTGCTAACCAAGAACCACCGACGCAAGCCACATTCGGTAATTGCAGATAGTCATTATAGTTTCCAGGAGAAATACCACCCGTGGGACAGAATGTAATCTGCGGGAAAGGTCCTGAAATGGCTTTTAACAGAGGGATTCCACCTGCCGCTTCGGCTGGGAAGAATTTGAAATGGTCAAGCCCGTATTCCATACCCAGCATCAGTTCAGATAAGGTCGCAATGCCCGGTATTAGTGCAATATTGCCTTTGTTTGCAGCACTTAATAAGGTAGCTGTTATACCTGGGCTGATAGCAAATACTGCCCCTGCATCTTCTGCGGCTTGTAATTGCTGAGGGTTAGCGATAGTGCCGACACCCACGATGGCATCGTTAACCTCTTGGCTAATTAGCCTTATTGCTTCCAATGCGATTGGCGTACGTAAGGTGATCTCCAAGACTTTAATGCCCCCCGCCACCAATGCCCTGGCTAAAGGTACGGCATCGTCGAGATTTTGGATAACCATTACAGGCATCACAGGGCAAGCATTTAGTACGTCTTTGGGTTGGATTTTCCAGTTGTTTTTGTTCATAAGCTCAAGGTTATAAGTAGGAGGCTAAAGGCACAAGGCGAAAGGCTCAAAACAGCATCTGCTTGGTTTTGTTTCGCCTTTCGACTTGTACCTGTGTATTTTAATCAACGAGAAATAGGTTAGAAGCCCCCGTCTCGGCAGACGAAGCTCCCAGCCGGAAACCGCCAAACATCTCCCGCCCCATGCCATAGTGGTGGTTTTTGGCTGAATTGGGCCAAGGAATACGAGCGTTAAACTCAGCTTCGTCTACCAACGCGTTGATATCGCCCGTTTGCAAATTCATAGTTATGATATCGCCATTACGCACTTTGGCTAATGACCCACCGACTTCACATTCAGGACAAAGATGGATGACAGAAGGCACTTTCCCTGATGCGCCGGACATACGTCCGTCTGTGACTAGCGCCACCTTAAAACCCCTGTCCTGTAAAACTCCTAAAGGCGGTGTTAGTTTGTGCAGTTCTGGCATCCCGTTAGATCGAGGGCCCTGAAACCGGAGTACGGCAACAAAATCTTTTTCCAGCTCGCCACGTTTAAAAGCTGCCAGAAAATCTTCCTGGTCATCGAACACCACAGCGGGTGCTTCGACGATTTGGTGGTCTTCGGAAACCGCCGACAGTTTGGAGATACCGCGCCCTAAATTACCGTGCATCACATGCAAGCCACCACCAGTAGCAAACGGTTGTTGAACCGTGCTTAACACTTCCTTATCTAAGGAAGCGGAAGGCACAGGTTGCCAAACCAGCTTATCGTCAATTATTTTGGGTTCTTGTGTATAACTGTTTAAACCACGTTTATCTGCGACGGTGATGGTATCTTCATGTAACAAGCCGTTTTTCAATAACTCAGCAATCAATACGCCCATACCGCCAGCCGCGTGGAAGTGGTTAACATCGGCAGGGCCGTTGGGGTAGATTTTGGCAATCAATGGAACGGCCTTGGATAGCCTGTCAAAATCGTCCCAATTGAGGACGATACCCGATGCACGGGCAATTGCGATCAAGTGCATGGTGTGATTGGTTGAGCCACCCGTCGCCAACAAGCCGATGACGGCATTGATAATGGCTTTTTCGCTTACCATGTGTGCGATAGGACGGTAATCGTTACCTAAGGCAGTAAATTTCAAAACTTGTTTAGCCGCCGCTTTGGTCAACTCATCCCGCAACGGCGTGTAAGGATTGACGAAAGAACTACCGGGCAAATGCAAGCCCATGATTTCCATCATCATTTGGTTACTGTTGGCTGTGCCGTAAAATGTGCAGGTGCCGGGGCTGTGGTAAGAAGCGGATTCGGCTGCCAGCAGTTGTTCCCGACCAATTTTACCAACAGCGTAATCTTGCCGTGCACGGGCTTTTTCTTTGTTGGTGATGCCGCTGGGCATGGGGCCGGCAGGTACGAACACGGCGGGTAAATGACCGAAACTCAACGCACCAATCAGCAAACCCGGTACGATCTTGTCGCATACGCCCAGATACAAAGCACCATCGAACATATTGTGACTCATGCCGATTGCTGTGGTCATGGCGATCAAATCCCGGCTGAACAGCGACAATTCCATGCCCGGTTGGCCTTGGGTAATCCCGTCGCACATCGCAGGTACACCTCCTGCGACCTGTGCAACACCACCTGCTTCCTTGATCGCCGCCTTAATTAAATCGGGCGCATCCTTGTAAGGTTGGTGTGCCGACAACATATCGTTGTAGGAGGTGATAATGGCGATATTCGCTTTTTGACTACCCCTTAAGTCGGTTTTTTCGCCGGGGCTACACGCCGCAAAGCCGTGGGCTAAATTGCCACAGCCCATACCAGACCGGATCGGGCCGTTTTTGGCGATGCCATCTATGTACTTAAGATAAGCAGAGCGAGTTGGATGGCTGCGTTCAATGACTTCTTGGGTGACTTTTTCTATGATCGGGTGCATGGCTTCGTTCTCTATTTTGATAATCAATATCTACGGCACGTGTTAGGCAAAATACTCACTCATACTGCGTCCACAATCTTAGCACTTTCACGATTTTTTCATCTTCTAACACTTGGTACACTAATTTATGTTGAATGTTAATTCGCCGAGAATACGCGCCAGCTAAATCGCCTATTAGCTTTTCATAAGGCGGTGGATTTTGAAATGGATATTCTGCGACGATTCCTAACAACTGCAAAGCCTTATCTTTAAGCCCAACCGCGTTTAAATTTTTGGCATCTTTTTGCGCTGCTTTGGTGTAAAGCAGTTGGTATTGCGGCATTGCCTTACCAATCTAACTGACTTGAAAGCTCGCTTGCAGACGTATTCATGCCTTCACGAATCGATTCACGCATATTAGGAATCGACACCAAAAACAACGTTTCTTGAATGGCAGACCAATCTTCTTGCGAAATTAACACCGCATTGCCGCGCTTGCCAGTAATTACCACAGGCTGATGCGAACTGCTAGCCTCGTCTATTAAGCGATAAAGATTAGTGCGGGCGGCACTGGCAGATAATGTTTGCATGATTTTTACCTAAGGTTTAGCAATATAGTTAGGCTAAAGTACGTTATATCGTACGTTTAATCAAGTTTATTTTGTGCGGAATGTTATATGTTATTTCCGTAGGCTAGGTTGAGGTACGAAACCCAGCACAGTCAATGATAGCTGGGTTTACCAACCCACGGGCTGACCGCATTCCAGCTTTCATAGCTATGTAGCACAAGGGATCTATCCAGAAAGTTGGGGCAATGAAATCGAATTGCCGGACATTACGGCAAGGGAATGACGCGAACGATGGGTTCGTACCTCACCGCATCCACCGGAAAACAACCAATGTGACGGCTTTGACACCTTTGTGGACGCTCACCAAGTTAGGTTAATTGCACTATCCAATATTTTATAGCTTGGGGCATTAAGACTAATTTCAAGCATTATGCGGTTATAATCAGCAGTCCAAAATCAAGGGAGTGTCAGTTTGAAAATTGAAAAAAACGCGCTTTTACCGCATTGGATTGTTGTCGGTATGATGTTGCTGACGTTGATGATTTACCTGTTCATCTGTTACCAATTTGGTCATGAGTTGCAAGAACCTTTGCCAGAAGAACGGCGAGTAGTATTCAGGACAAGCTTTTATATCATTGCCATTGTCGCTTTTCCGATAACCAATTTAATCCGCCATATCCAACTTCGCTTAAACCAAACCATGCCAGGCAATAAATCGGCAAAAAGCCGGTATTTGCTGACCGTTATTGTCTCGATGCTGTTAGTTGAAAGCGTTGGGTTGCTGGGTTTCGTGATGTTTATGTTGGGCGATGATTTTAATACCCTATACATATTTTTGGGGCTTTCGGCTTTAGGCCTATACCTTTACAGACCTAAGCAGGATGAATATGAACGGATTGTTAATGCGTTAGCGGATTGGAAGGCGTAATTTAACCAGATCATCCCATTTACAATTGTCAACATTGAAACCTTTACGGTGCTGAATCCGCCACTTTAATTTTTTGGCGGCGGTAATTATGCCCGTAAAAAATTTCGGTTACTTCTCTGTGCAACTTTTTTTCGATTTCGACCTTTTGTTCTTCCGATAAATTGCTTTCTTTTTCGAATAAATAATTCTCAAGTTCGGTCTCTTTGAGCATCATTTTGGTGTGAAAAATGTTTTCCTGGTACACATTGACATCAATCATCTGATAATCTTCTTGTGTGTCTTTGGCAATATAGTTTTGTATTGAGGTAATATTGTGATCTATAAAGTGTTTTTTTCCGGTTATATCGCGGGTAAAACCACGTACTCGGTAATCCATAATCACAACATCAGACTCAAAACGGTGGATCAGGTAATTCAGGGCTTTTAATGGCGAAATCCGACCACAGGTAGACACGTCAATATCTGCACGAAAGGTGCTGATACCGCTGTCGGGATGGCTTTCAGGATAAGTGTGGACGGTGATATGGCTCTTATCCAGATGCGCGAGGACGGTTTCAGGCAATGGCCCTGGGGTCTGGCTGTTCATATTGGCCGGTGGTGCAACATCGCCTTCGGAAATCAGCATGGTGACGCTAGCACCCTGCGGATCATAATCTTGAAGAGCAATATTCAGGATTTGTGCGCCAATAATATCGGCAACATCCTTGAGAATTTGTGTCAATCTATCGGCGTTATAAGCCTCATCAATGTATTCGATATAGGCTTGCTGTTGCTCCGCAGGGGCGTAGCAAATATCATAAATATTGAAACTTAATGACTTGGTCAGGTTATTAAAGCCGTGCAACTGCAATTTATTCAACGCATTAAACCTCGATTACTTCAAAATCATGGGTGATGTCCACTGCCTTACCCAGCATGATTGAGGCAGAGCAATACTTTTCCGCAGACAATTTAACCGCTCGCTCGACCGCAGCCGCTTTTAAATCCTTGCCACTAACAATAAAATGCAGGTGTATCTTGCTGAACACACTGGGAATGGCATCGACTCGTTCTGCGGTAACTTCGGTCACGCAGTCAGTTACATTGTTCCTACCTTTCTGCAAAATCTGCACAACATCAATTGATGAACACGAACCTACGCCGAGTAACAGCAATTCCAGAGGACGGATACCCATATTTCGACCACCGTGGTCGGGTGGGCCATCCATGACGATGGCGTGGCCACTACCGGTCTCGCCAACAAACATCATGCCATCCACCCACTTTATTGTTGCCTGCATGGTCTAGCCTGTATGAAAAAATGACGCATAGGGTAGCATAGAATTACTGCATGATAGAGCATCGATGTGGTTTTTTTTGCTAGACTGTATACGGTTATGCAAATTTATAACCTTACTTATTTTGGATGGTAATCATTATGACCGTTACGCCGCACGAAGAACCTTATAAGAAAGTGATGGAACTGTTGCTGCATTATTGCCACGTAAAGACTTATCCCCCGAAAACCATCGTATTCAGGCCAGGCGATTTGGGTGACCGATTGCACTATATTGTCGATGGCTCTGTCAGTATTAGCGTGGAAAATGAAGATGCGGATAATGACCAGGAACTGGTGCTGGCCTATCTCAATAAGCATGATTTTATTGGCACGATTGGCGTTTTCAAAGGTTCCGAAACCCGTAATGTGACGATAATGACCCGTACCCAATGCCAATTGGCGGAAATAAGTTACTTGCGTTTCCAACAGGTACTCAGGAAAGAACTGTTGGAGTACGCCCCCGATATACTCCTTATGATGGGAGAACAACTGGCTGGACGACTGTTAAAAACCAGCAGGAAATTCAGTGATTTGGCTTTTATGGATGTCGAAGGACGCATTGCCCGTGCCTTGTTGGACTTATGCCAAGAACCCGATGCCATGACCCATCCCAAGGGTATGCAACTGTACATCACCCGTCAGGAAATTGGCCGTATTGTGGGTTGCTCAAGGGAAATGGCCGGACGGGTTATGAAAGAAATGGAAGATAAGGGCCTAATTTCCGCACATGGCAAGACGATTGTGGTGTTCGGTACGCGTTGAGGTCTTTGATTGTATTCATTTTTTCCTGGATTGCTGGACGGTTTCATAAGCCTTGGTGATTTTTTGGGTTTTTTCCTTGGCAAGTTTCATCATTTCCTCCGGCAAACCTTTTGCCACCAGCTTGTCAGGATGGTTTTGGCTCATTAAGCGGCGATAGGCTTTTTTGACTTCCTCATCACTGGCTGATGAGGTCAAGCCCAGCACTTCGTAAGCATCTTGCAAGCTGGATTGTTCTCGGCGGTAGGGTTGTTGGTGTTGACGTTGCCGTTGGTATTGACCCTGATCTTGGTATTGATAATCACGATTTTGAAAGCGTTGCTGGGCAAGCACCCGCATTTTCAAGCGTTCGTAGTCAAAATGGGAGACTCGAAGTTGACTGCATATATGTAGCAACAGCTTTTCTTCTTTGCTATCCATAGCCCCATCTGCCAAGGCTTCCTGGATTTGAATTTCCAGAAACATGCGAATAAGGTCGGTACGACGATGACATTCCTGGTAAAACTGGGCTAACACGTCATCCAAGGGAAAGTTCGCATTTTTCCCTTGTTCAAAAAGGTTAATTGCCGTGGTTCGCATTTCACCAGAAATGGACATTTGATCCATAATCCGATTCGCCAACGATATTTCTTCCGGTGAAATCCGCCCATCTGCTTTAGCAATATGCCCCATCACCGAAAAGGTGGCGGTAAAAAACGCCATTTGCACACGGTGCTGGTCGCCTGGTCTAAGCGATTCGATATTTTCCATGCGTATCATGCCAATATCGAATTGATGGCCCAAGGATGCACCCAAAATTGCGCCTAATGGCCCACCCAGCATAAAACCAAACGCACCGCCTATAAATTTGCCCAACCAACTCATCAACACCTGTCCTGCTTACGCCGTAAATAATGCTAAAATCACACCTAAGGTATCTGCCCTAATCATTCTATCTTGCTTAAAGTTCACAACACTACTAATTAATTGAGGTTTCATGAACGCTCCAGAAGCGCTGTTTCAATCAAACTTACCATCATTAACACTGCGTGCGCGGGGTAAAGTACGGGATATTTACCATGTTGACGACCACCACATGCTGATCGTAGCAACAGACAGGCTGTCCGCGTTTGACGTTATCTTGCCAGACCCAATCCCTGGTAAAGGGCTGATGTTAACCCGTATTTCTAACTTCTGGTTTGACAAGCTAAGCCATATCATACCTAATCATTTGGCTACGATTCCCTTATCCGACATTGTGCCTGATGCCGCCGAACGCGCACAAATTGAAGGTCGTGCCACCGTAGTGAAATTGCTGAAACCCTTGCCCGTTGAGGCCATAGTACGCGGTTATCTTATCGGTTCTGGCTGGAAAGATTACCTTAACTCCGGTGCTGTGTGCGGTATTGCCTTGGCTAAAGGCTTGCAGCAAGCACAGCAATTGCCGGAAGCTATCTACACGCCCTCCACCAAAGCTGCGGCAGACCAGCATGATGAAAATGTTTCTTTTGAACAAACAGTCGTATTATTGGGGCAAAATCTGGCAGAACAAGTGCGCGACACCAGTTTAAAGCTCTACAAAGAAGCCGCTGAATACGCCAGAGAACGCGGCATTATCATTGCTGATACCAAATTTGAGTTCGGTGTCGATGAGGAAGGCGTGCTACATGTGATCGATGAAGTATTAACGCCGGATTCATCGCGGTTCTGGCCGGCAGACCAGTACCAGGTTGGCATCAGCCCACCCAGCTTCGACAAACAGTATGTCCGCGATTACCTGGAAACCCTGGATTGGGACAAAACCGCGCCTGGGCCGCATTTGCCGCCGGAAGTGCTGGCGCATTGTGCCGCTAAATATCGAGAAGCAGAAGCTGTTTTGACGGGAAGCTGAGTCAATCAAAGCAATCAAATCAAACCATGCTCGGCAAACGAATACGGTTCTCCATCACCAATAATGAAATGATCCAATACCCTAATATCAAACAACGCCAAGCCTTGTCTGAGTTTATCGGTGATGTACTTGTCGGCTGGGCTGGGTTCAGCAATGCCGGAAGGGTGGTTATGGGCAAAAATGACGGCAGCGGCATTGTGGTGCAACGCCAGTTTGGCAACTTCCCTGGGATAAACGCTAGCAGCGTCTATTGTGCCACGGAATAGTTCGTTCAATTCGATGACGCGGTTTTGGTTGTCGAGAAACAAACAAGCAAACACTTCATAATTATAGCCGCGCAATTGAGCACTGAGGTAAGCGCGGGTAATGTCTGGGCTGCTTAAGACATCGCCGCGTTGCAATGACTCTTTAAAATGGCGTTTTGCCATTTCCAATACGGCCTGTAACTGGGTATATTTGGCTTCTCCTAGGCCGTGACCTAGGCAAAACTGGTGTTGATCAGCACTGAGCAAGGCTTTCAACGAGCCGAAATGATCGAGTAACTCACGAGCCAAATCGACCGCCGACTTCCCCGTTGTGCCGGTTCGTAAAAATATGGCGAGCAGTTCAGCATCCGTCAACGCACTGGGTCCACGCCTTAACAGTTTTTCCCGTGGCCTGTCATCCGCAGGCCAATCTTTGATAGCCATCACAATTCCAGCAAATAAAACTTAAGCATAGAAGAATTTGTCTATACTTGCCATTACGTTGTGACCGTAAAAAATTTGGAAACTCCCATTAAAAAACACGTTTTATTGGCTATTTGCGGCGGAATCGCTGCCTATAAGTCTGCTGAATTAGTCAGATTATTACGCAAACAAGGCTGTGACGTGCGGGTAGTGATGACCCATTCCGCACGGGAATTTGTCAGTCCTTTGACTTTCCAAGCCTTATCGGGTAATCCGGTGCATACGGAATTGCTTGATATTGATGAAGAAAATGCGATGGGGCATATCAATCTGGCGCGTTGGGCAGATGTTGTAATTATTGCTCCCGCTACCGCAAACACGATTGCGAAATGCGCACACGGTTTGGCGGATGATTTAGTATCTACCTTATTCCTGGCTGCCACTTGCCCTATTTTTATGACTCCTGCCATGAATCAAGCGATGTGGAATAAGACGATAACCCAAGACAATATCCGAAAACTGGAAAGTTATGGAATCAGCTTTATTGGCCCGAATGCTGGCGATCAAGCTTGTGGCGAGACGGGTTATGGGCGCATGGCAGAACCTGCTGAAATATGTCGACACTTATTGGCGGAGTCAAAAACGGGCGTTCTACAGGGTGTTAAGGTGTTAATCAGCGCAGGTCCAACGCGGGAATACATTGATCCCGTGCGTTACATCACCAATCGAAGTTCTGGAAAAATGGGCTACGCACTTGCCCGTGCCGCATTGCAGGCTGGGGCAAATGTAACTTTGGTAAGTGGGTCAGTTAATTTAGCTGCACCGACTAATCTTGAACTTGTGCAGATAGAAACTGCCGCGCAAATGTATACTGCGGTGCTTTCCCATGCGGGTAACAACGATATTTACATAGGCGCAGCCGCTGTTGCCGATTACAGTCCAGTCGCGATGGAAACAGCCAAAATCAAGAAACATACCGAGCAAACCAGCCTAATTTTGCATCAAACGAAAGATATATTAGCCGAGGTCGCGCGATTACCTAATGCACCGTTTACCGTCGGTTTTGCGGCGGAAACCAATGATCTTCATGCTTATGCACAAGAAAAACTGCGTAAAAAGAATGTCGATATGATCGCCGCCAACTGGGTAGGTCAGGAACAAGGCGGTTTCGATAGCGAACAAAATGCCTTGGAAGTATTCTGGGATAACGGCCACGCATCCTTTGCGATGATGGATAAAAACCCATTGGCTAAACTGCTTATCAACCTAATTGCAACAAGATTTAATGAAAAAAATAGAATTTAAAATTCTGGACAGCCGCATCGGTAACGAAATTCCCTTACCGGAATATGCCACATCCGGTTCCGCCGGATTGGATTTGAGGGCTTGCTTGACGGAAGCAACGGAATTGAAACCAGGAGAAACTCTGCTAATTCCGACGGGTCTTGCTATCCATATAGGCGATCCTCATGTTGCCGCCATCATCTTGCCAAGATCAGGTTTAGGTCATAAACACGGCATCGTCCTAGGTAATTTGGTGGGTTTGATCGACTCCGATTACCAAGGTCAGCTTTTTGTGTCCTGCTGGAATCGCGGTAATACCGCGTTCACCATCAACATCGGCGAGCGGATTGCCCAAATGGTGTTTGTGCCAGTCGTGCAAGTCGAGCTGGAGCAAGTGAAAGATTTTGATGAAAGCACCCGTGCAGAGGGTGGTTTCGGTCATACGGGTCGGCTTTAAATGATTTTTTTGGTAGAGGGTTATTAATGGAACGGTTAGTTGCCACATTAGCATTGATTTGTGTCTTAATGGTTATATTTGCGGGTTCTGGGGCTTTTATCTTATCCAATATATTTATCTCGCAATCAAAAGTGGACGCGGTTTCTGCGACCACCAAGGGCGTAGCTATTACGCTGTCTGAACAGGTAAGTCTGCTTGACAGCATTTTAGATAAAATGGCGCAAGATCCTGAAATTATCAATGCAGTTGCCCAAAATAATCCTAAATTGTTGGCAAATGCTGAAAAAAGACTCAGCGAACATTTCCCAGGCATCTTGTCCATAAAATTCGTATTGCCAGAAGCTAGAGACCCCAGCAAATCGACCACCACAGGGATGAGTTTTGCCGATCTTGATATTGTCAGAAAAACCTTTGAAAAAAACCAACCAACTGCCGTTCAGGGCGATATGGGTGCAGATAGACATCTGGCTATTGCCCGCAAAATCATGCAAAATAACGCGGTCGTAGGCGTGGTTTTGGCAGGTGTGAGTTTTGATTTTATTGGTAGAATACTGTCCGCAACTCCAATAGAAAAAGGCTATATCGAGTTAAGGCAAGATAAGCTGGTGTTGGCATCCACAGGTGAAAAAGTCGATGCAGAAGACCTTGATAATGATCCAGTTAAAGTGCCAAATACCGAATGGGAACTTTATTACGACAACAGCAGTTCATCTGGCGTAATTGAATTTTCACTGATGTTTGCTGTGGTTTTAATACCGGCTTTGGTGGTGACATTAGGTTTTGTCATGGGCTACCGGAAGCTGTCTGATTTATTTGTGCAAGACATGTCCTGGCTTACTAAGGCATTTAAAGATATTTTGACAGAAAAGCCATTAGGCGATTATCCGGTTAAACTAGGTGAAACGCGTAGCCTTATCTCAACATTGGCACAATTTAAACGGGTCGTAAACGACAAGTGGTTTGAAATGTGAAAACCACAGAGAGACCTTGGAACATGATAAGCTGTTGTTTCTAAGGACACAGTATTATATTTGAGCAGTCCAAAGGCTTTGAAAATCTGCCTGAGCGGCTAAAACAAGCAAGTCCTCACTAGCCAGACACTTTGATAGAGGTAAAAATGGAACGACTGTTCTCGATATTGACATTTATTGCCATCCTTATGATTTTGATAGCGGGAACTGGCGTTTATCTGTCATCTAAAATGGTAGTGACGCAAGCAAAAGAAGACGCAGCACTTGCTGCTGCTAAAGGGGTCGTGCAATCACTTAGTGACCAAATAAAACTGCTCGACGGCGCATTAGACAAAATGGCACAAGATCCCGATGTCATCGCGGCAGCTACCAGTAGCAACCCTGGCTCTTTAAGCGCGATGGCAGCACAGATTGAAAAATATTTTCCCGCTGCCAGGAAAATCAGATTATTACCCGTTGGCGTAATCGAATTAGACGAAGTCAACGTGCCCCGCATGGGTTACGGTGATCTCGATATGGTTAAAGCAACATTTCAGGATAATCCGCTACCTGCTATTCAGGGCGATGTTGGTCCAGATAGGCATCTCGCCATAACCCGACGAATTATGCAGGGCGACCAAACCGTGGGCGTTATTTTGGCGAGCTTAAGCTTTGATTTTATTAATCAAACTTTACAGGATGCGGCGATTAAAAATGGCTATATGGAGCTTCGGCAAGATAAGCTGTCATTATATAGTATTGGCGAAAAGAGCCAATCTGACGACGAAAACCTCAATAAAATCAATGTTGCAGGGACTAGTTGGGATCTGCATTATAGAGATCCCCATAGTGGCAGTTTTGGGCAATCTATCGTCACTTTCGGGTTTATCATCATTCCAGCTTTGTTCGCGTTGGCGGCTTTTTTTATTGCTAATCGACAATTTTCTGTACGCTTGGCGCAAGATCTGGATTGGATTGTAAAAGCATTCAAAGATATATTGGGGGACAAACCGCAAGGTAGTTATCCAGTCAGTTTGACGGGTGTGGATGTTGTTATTTCATCAATGGCCAGGCTTAAAAAAGAAGTTGAACATCAGGGGCTTAGTGCTATTTCTGGGGTTGATGATGATTTTGAATTGGAAGGTTATTTTCATGAACTTGGTCATCCTGAGCCAACAGCACAAAAAAATCTGGGTCATGCACCTTCGACACAAACTATAACAAGCTCAGGCATCGAAGTTATAGAACAAGAGGCTATTCCCGAAATTCCGGTAGTATCTACACCAGAGATCATCGAAAACAAACCAGAGTCCTCCAAAAAGTCCGACCAGAATTCGGTAATTTTCAGGGCTTACGACATTCGCGGCATCGTTGGCAAAACCCTAACTAAAGAAATCGTCTACGACATAGGTAGAGCTTTGGGGTCGGAATCCAAAGAATTAGGTTGTAAAACCGTGGTTGTTGGTCGAGATGGCAGAATATCAAGTCCTGAATTCGCAAATGCGTTGTCTCAAGGCATTATCGCAACGGGCTGCAATGTCCTGGATGTAGGTATGGTACCTACACCGGTATTGTATTTTGTAGCGCATCACACTGATGGTCGTACAGGCGTTATGATTACCGGCAGTCATAATCCAGCTGATTATAACGGCTTAAAGATGATGATCAAGGGCGAGACCTTGGCTGGAGAAAGAATACAGCAACTTAAGCAACGCATTGATAATAAAGCGTTTGCATCAGGTGAAGGCTCGATAGAACACAACGGCATGTTTGTGAATGAGTATATAGGCACTGTCTGCGAGGATATTCAGGTCACACGCGCCCTGAAAATCGTCCTGGATTGCGGTAATGGTGTCGCTGGTGAGCTCGGACCTTTACTCATGAGAGCATTGGGGTGTGAGGTCATTGAACTGTTCTGCGATATAGATGGCACATTCCCCAACCACCATCCAGATCCCAGCAAGCCTGAAAACTTGGCTGAATTAATCGCCGCAGTCACCCACTATAAAGCCGACTTGGGATTAGCATTCGATGGCGATGGCGACAGATTAGGTGTAGTCGATTCAAAAGGCAAAATTATCTGGCCGGATCGACAAATGATGTTGTTTGCCAAAGATGTGCTGGCTGGCAAACCAGGATCGGAAATTATTTATGATGTAAAGTGCAGCCGACATTTGCCGGATCAGATTGTCAAATACGGCGGCAAGCCCCTGATGTGGAAAACCGGGCATTCTTTTATGAAAGCCAAACTTAAAGAAACTGGCGCAAAATTAGCGGGTGAAATGAGCGGACATATTTTCTTTAACGACCGCTGGTATGGTTTTGATGATGCTTTATATTCGGCGGCACGACTGTTGCAAATACTGTCTGAAGATCACCGAACGAGCTCGGATGTGTTTGCCGAATTCCCCGATAGCATCAATACACCGGAGCTAAACGTTGAGTTAGCTGAAGGTGAAAATGTCAAGTTCATCGAAAGCCTGTTCGCTACCGCGAAATTCACGGGTGGAAAAATTACCGATATTGACGGTATGCGGATTGATTTTGAAAATGGGTGGGGATTGGTGCGAGCATCTAACACAACACCCTCGCTGGTTATCCGCTTTGAAGCTGATACTAAAGTCGATTTGGAAAATATTCAAGCGCAATTTCGAGATCTCATGCGTGAGGTAAAACCGGGCATCAAATTACCTTTTTAGCATTCTCAAGACCACACCAATTAGCACAATGGAACAAAGAACACCGCAACTGACTGCTGAAGTATTAATTGAAGCATTACCCTACATCCAACGCTTTAAGGGCAAGACAGTAGTCGTCAAATTCGGCGGCAATGCTATGGTTGACGAAGCCCTTAAAAACAGCTTTGCAAGGGATATTGTGTTGATGAAGTCGGTTGGATTGAATCCGATTGTTGTTCATGGTGGTGGACCTCAAATCGGTCAATTGCTAACAAAACTCGGTAAAACCTCAGATTTTGTCGATGGTATGAGAGTGACCGACAGCGAGACAATGGATGTGGTAGAAATGGTGTTAGGTGGTCTGGTTAATAAAGAAATCGTCAGCCTTATCAACAAAAATGGCGGTAAGGCGGTCGGTCTGACTGGCAAAGACGGCGATTTTATCCGCGCCAAAAAACTTCTTATTGAATCACGAAATACGCCGGATATTGAACAACCGGAAATCATTGACTTAGGGCATGTTGGAGAAGTCGCCAGCATCGACCCTGCGGTTGTCAATATGCTGGGTGGTAGCGACTTTATTCCCGTTATTGCACCGATAGGTGTAGGTGAAGACGGGCAATCTTACAATATCAATGCCGATCTGGTCGCGGGAAAAGTCGCCGAAATATTGAAGGCCGAGAAGCTGATTCTGTTGACTAACACCCCCGGTATTCTTGATAAGCAAGGCGAGTTATTGACTGGGTTAACCCTGAAAGATGTCGATAATTTGATTGCTGATGGCACTATTTCAGGTGGTATGATCCCCAAAACCCGCTGTGCTACTGATGCCATCAAGGGCGGTGTAAGTCGAGTACATATTATTGATGGCAGGGTGGAACACGCGGTATTGCTGGAGTTGTTCACCAACCAGGGTGTTGGTACGTTGTTGCTGAGTCGATAGTCTTGAACAGTTTGTAAGCCAACTAATCAGCTAAACTGGTTTCCAAATAGCGTTTGAAAGCAACTCTTATATCCTGAACTTTCTTGCTCGCGCATAATTCAACGCCAATAGATGAGTCACGGCAGCGGATGTCCAGGAAAAGCTTCTGTTTCCTATCACCCAGATCAATTTTGGAAATGGCCAAACTCAAATCATTATCCGTGTCGGGTGTTCGCCCCATAATCAACTTGGAAGAATCAATTTCAGGCTGGGTGCTATTGGACGATGTGGAATGTTTGCTAATAAAGTCACCCGCAATTTTCCAGGCTTTTTCACAATCTGCATCATTCTCACACACGTAAACGCCTAACTCATTGGCTGCTCGGATTTCTTCCTTCTGTTTCGCCATTCTTTGCTGTTCAGCCGACTGGGTTAATTGCTTATAACGGGCAATATCGGAATTGAATTGTTCGACCACCTTATTCTTTTTTTCGATGTGTTGGCTGATTTTAACGTAAGTGAGCTGGCTTTCTTTTTCAGTTACCTTAATTTCGTTCAGCAACTGTTGCGGAATTTTTTCACCATTTCTCTCATGGGTAGCCGCTTGCCGATGTTGGGTTTCCAACTGGTTATCCAAGCGTTTTAAATTGCTGATGGTTAGCTTTTGTTCCGTTTCCAGCTCTTGCAGCTTGGCATTGTAGCTGTTTTGCAAGTCCTCTAGTTTGTTGTAAGTCACTCGTAGCGCTTTATCATGGTACATCTGTTGGTTAATGACCTTTTCCTGCGCCTGTTTCAGAGCTGCCAGCAAATGATCAAGAGCTTCTTCAGACCTGGTTTTCGCCTTATCAGTGATTTCAACTACCCGTCCCTGCTTGCTTAGAGTTTCTCGACGAAGTTGTGAATGTTTTGGCGGTACTTGGTCAGAAAAATAGGTGTTACCTTTTTCATCCACCCATTTATACATCTTATTAGCATGTACAAGCTGACCGGAAAACAAGCCGAGGAAACAAGCCATAATAACAGTTGTTAATCTAATGCTCATGGTCATAAAAGGCAGATTCAAATCCAATAAAGTCAAACGATTATATGTCAGGTATGGCTAATTTTATATCAAATTAGTGCCTTAACTAGGGTAATTTTCAACATCTTCTACTATGGCTAGAGATTGCTTCAATGCCTTATTGCAAATAGGTATTTTTGCGCTTTAAAATCAACTGATTAGACTAGCTAATTGATGTATTGGCGGTAAAATTACCATCTTGGCAAGCTGCAATAGCAGCAATGCGGCTAAAGGTGACAGGTCTATACCGCCAAAATCAGGGATGAATTTGCGGCAAGTGTCCAACAAAGGTTCTGTCAGGCTATGCAAGATGGATGCCGTTGCATTAAAACTGCCTGGATTTAACCAGCTTAAGATTGCTCTAGCAAAGACCGCGTAAATAAACACGTTAATCAACAAGGAAACCAAATTGCCAAAAGATAACAGGGCTAATGCGCCAATACCGATGCCAAAACCTTTTAGCATTAATATCAAATAATCCGCCAACATCTGCAAACTGAGTGCTAAAACGATAGAAGATGTGTCTATTTTGCCCACTGGCGGGATATAGCGTCGCAAAATTTTCAAGATCGGGTGGGTGATCTTGACCAGGAACTGGGAGATCGGGTTATAAAACTCGGCGCGACTCCATTGCAACAGGAAGCGCAGCATGACCGCTAAGATATACAGCGAAAATACCGAGTCGATGATAAAAATGGCCGGATCGGTCATATAGTTTGCATTCATGTGTTAGCTTCCATTTGTTTGGACATTTCAATTGAGCGGTCTCTTGCCGCATGTAGGGCTTGTGCGACGAGTTCGGTAAAACCACCGCGTTCAAGAGTTTCTATTGCTTGCTGAGTCGTGCCACCTGGGGAAGTGACACGTTTGCGTAACTCGCCTGGCGATTCTGACGATTCCAACGCTATTTTAGCTGCGCCCAACGCAGTTTGTTGAATCAGTAAGCGGGCGGTCGCCTCGCTTAAGCCCAATTCGACGGCGACTTTTTCCATTGCTTCCATCAGCAGAAAATAATACGCAGGGCCGCTACCGGAAACTGCCGTTACCGCATCCAGTTCACTTTCATCATCAACCCAGAGTGCAATGCCTACAGCACGTAAGATGGTTTCCGCCAAATCGCGCTGCTCAGGGCTGACCTTATCGTTGGCATATAAAGCGGTTGCCCCCGTCAACACCAGAGCGGGAGTGTTGGGCATACAGCGTACGATAGGCGTTTCAGGGCACAGCCATTTGGTCAAACTGGTGATGGTAATCCCCGCAGCAATCGACACGACCATTTGATTGGGGTGCAGACAAGGGCAGATTTCCTTGGCAACTTGCGCCAAAATTTGCGGCTTAACCGCTAACACCACGACATCGACGGCAGCAATGACTTCCTGATTGAGGTGCGTCACATTAACGCCCAAATGTGCGGATAAGCTAGTCAAAGTGTCTGGATTAATATCCGATACCCAAAGCTGCTTAGGCTCATGACCGCTGGCGACGAGACCATTTACTAGACTTGCTGCCATATTGCCGCCACCAATAAAACCTATTTTTGTTGTTTTCATGTTGTATCAATTATTGGGAAAGTAAGTGTATTCTACCCAATATAGGGTCAGACCTGAAAATCTCAAGCACATTCTTCACGACTCACTGTGCTAAAGTACGTCAAAAATCCAATCTGTCGATGATTGATACAATTTATATTGTGCAGCAACACCCGCGCAGTCAAAGAAATTTTGGCAGGTTTTCTCATCTGCTGCATTGCTTGAACGACTGCCATACGGCTTTTTGCACACGGTATGTACTCTTCAATGATTGATGGGCTGACGTAATGTATGGAAACAATCAAGCAGGTAAAGAGACAAACTATTCTGGGACGTTATACAATCTGTCCAGTTATATGAGGTTGCTAGCAGATCTCAGAATTAAAATGACCTTATTGTTTTCAGTGCGAGTCATCAAAGTTAAGTTTTTCAAGGAATGTTAGGCATGTTAAGGCTGTTAAAGTTAAATTCGCAATCCTGGTTTTTTTTAGGTTTTTGGGCATGTGTGGGGTTGCTGGCTGCGGGCTATTATTTCCAGCTAATTATGAAGCTGGAACCTTGCCCATTATGTATTTCTCAACGCATTGCTATCTTTTTGACGGGCTTGTGCTTTCTATGCGCGGCCTTGCATAATCCAGGGCAAACCGGCACACGGCGTTATGCCATTTTGGGTGCGGTACTTGCGCTGTGTGGCGGAGCGGTTTCTATACGTCATATATGGATACAACACCTACCGCCCGACCAAGTGCCCGAATGTGGTCCAGGGCTAGATTATGTGTTAAATAACTTTCCCTTCACAGAAACCCTCAAGCTATTACTAAGCGGAACGGGCGATTGCGCGAAAGTGAATTGGACTTTCATGGACTTAAGTATGCCCACGTGGACATTATTTGCTTTTTTAATATTGGCAACGGTAAGTATTTTGCAATACTGGAATTATCAAGAGAAAATAGAGTTGATTAAGAAATAAATTTCCTTTCCATTATTTTTACAATCCAGCCTTAATCGAGACAACATAATTATGAACAAACCTCTGTTGGCGTTACTGGTAGCAATTCCCTTCTTATCCACATCTTTCTTATCAACAGCAGCCGATAAACCGAAACCGACCGCATTGCAGCAAGCTATCAACGGCAAACACCGATCAGCAGAACACAAACACAGGGATCAGTATCGCCACCCAGAACAAACACTGGCGTTTTTTGATGTCAAAGAAGACATGACGGTGGTGGAAATATCGCCCGGTGAAGGTTGGTATACCGAAATCTTGGCTTCCTATCTTAGGGACAAAGGCAAGTTGTATGCCGCGCATTTTTCACCTGATAATCCAGAAGCTTACTTTAAAAAAAGCCTGAGCGTTTTTCTCGACAAAGTCCATAAACAACCCAAATTGTACGATAAGCTTGAAATCACCGTATTACAGCCACCTAAAGAAGTGCAAATTGCGCCTGATGGTTCTGCGGATAGGGTATTAACTTTTCGTAACGTCCATAACTGGATGAAAAACGACCAGGCGACTGCGGTTTTCAGTGCAATGTTTAAAGCCTTAAAACCGGGCGGCATTCTTGGTGTTGTTGAACACAGAGGCGCATCAATTAAGCAGCAAGATCCCAAAGCATTGTCGGGGTATGTGAGCGAAGATTATGTTATCGCCCTCGCTAGAAATGCTGGTTTTGAGTTCCTGGCAAAGTCAGAAATCAATGCCAATCCCAAAGACACCAAAAACTACCCCGAAGGAGTCTGGACACTACCGCCCACGTTGAAACTTAAAGACAAAGATAGGGATAAATACCTGGCTATCGGCGAAAGTGACCGGATGACCATCAAGTTCATCAAACCCCAGCCGAAATCCTTAGCCAGCTTTCTGCCCAGCCAATTATTAGGAAGCATAGATCGTGCTGATTTGTCCGAGATACCTGCTGTAATCCACAATAGCAAGTAAATTAATAAAAAAATAAACCCGCACCGTTAAAGTGCATTTATTTTTTGTAAGCGATTGATAGTTAATAGCAATATATTGCGAACAATAACTGTGCAATGTAACAAAACTGTAATAAAAACCGTTACTAAGGGGCTATCAAAAGAGTTTATCAACAAAGTTATCCACAGTTTTTGTGGGTAACTTAAATTACCTTAAGGCTTAGAATAACTTAGCTCAACAACGTAACTTTCTATTAAAGCACAATGCCTAAGTTGCCGGATGCAACATCCCGCCTAATTCTAAGAGTGGCGATAGCCGTTCCGCTCTACCGACTGTTTGATTATCTCGCGCCTACCGATGTTGATGTACACAGTCTTGCTTCCGGGATGCGGCTTGAAGTGCCGTTTGGCACTGGCAAAAAAATCGCTTTCCTGATTGAAGTTAGCCAACATAGTGAGATTGCGCTTGAAAAGCTAAAACCCATCGTACGCATTCTGGATGATAAGCCTTTGTTGTCTGCAAAAGACATCCATTTATTGCATTGGGCAAGCGATTATTACCATCATCCATTGGGTGAAGTGTTCAATGCAGCATTTCCCGTCAGCTTGCGCCAAGGTAAGGTGGCTAGAATACAACCACAACAATGCTATGCCTTGACTGAACTGGGCAAGGCGGCGACCAGTGAGCAACTCAAGCGATCTGCCAAGCAACAAGCGGTATTGGGATATTTTCAAAGCCATTACCCAGCCAACTTGACCGAAACCGAACTTACCGACTGGGACAAAAACTGGCGACCTGCGGTAAAAGCCCTATTAGCAAAAAGCCTGCTCACACAAACACTTTCCGAAAAATTCTATATTTCGCAACACACAGCCGGAAATGTACGAGCTATAAAAACACCCGACGAAACCATCCACGACAACGCAAGCAATCTGCAACTCAACACAGAACAGCAAGCAGCCATAACCGCTGTCATTAATAGCTTGGGAAAGTTTGCGGTATTTTTACTGGAAGGCATCACCGGCAGCGGTAAAACCGAAGTCTACATGCAGGTTATCCAAACCGTGCTGGAACGTGGGCAGCAAGTGCTGGTTTTAGTACCGGAAATCAACCTGACTCCGCAATTAGAACAACGCTTCCGGCAACGATTTTCGGTGGCAATGACCTTATCGCACTCAAACCTGACCGATAAGCAACGGCACACGGCATGGCTTAACATGCAGCAGGGCAGCAGCGCGATCCTTTTGGGTACACGTTCTGCTTTGTTTACACCATTGAAAAAACCGGGCTTGATTATCCTGGATGAAGAGCATGATGCTTCATTCAAGCAACAAGAAGGCTTCCGGTTTTCTGCCCGTGATGTTGCCATCATGCGCGGCAAATTGCTGAATATTCCGGTGCTGCTTGGTTCCGCCACGCCATCGCTGGAAAGCTCACATAATGCCAATCAACAGCGCTACCAGCACCTTATCCTGTCACAACGCGCTGGTAATGCGGTAGAGCCAACGCTGCACTTGTTGGACATCCGAAACAAAAAGTTGCATCACGGACTTTCTGAGACCTTAGTTAGCGAAATCCGAAAGATTCTTGAAATCGGCGAGCAAGTTTTAATCTTTCTGAATCGCCGTGGCTTTGCACCCACCCTGATTTGTCATGGTTGTGGCTGGGTAGCACGATGCCGCCATTGCGATGCCAATATGGTTATCCACAACTATGAGAACTTGCTGCGCTGCCACCACTGCGGAAGGGAACAACGATTACTGCCCACCTGCCCTGCTTGCAAAACGGGCGAATTGACCCCTTTGGGCTTGGGAACAGAACGAATTGAAGACGCGCTACGCGACTTATTTCCCGACAAAGCACTGGTTCGACTCGACCGCGACACCACCCAACGCAAAGGCTCACTGGAACGCTACCTTACCCAAATCAATAACGGTGAAGCCAACATCATCCTCGGCACCCAAATGCTCGCCAAAGGCCATCATTTCCCAAATGTCACCTTGGTGGCGATTGTCGATGTCGATAGCGGCCTGTTCAGTATCGACTACCACGCGACGGAACGGCTGGCGCAAATGATAATTCAGGTCTCAGGCCGTGCCGGACGTGCCGAAAAACCCGGCAAAGTCATCCTGCAAACCCGCCATCCCGACCACACCCTACTCAATACCCTTATCAGAGAAGGTTATAGCCATTTTGCCCAAATCGCCTTGGCAGAACGCAAAGAAGCAGCATTACCGCCATTTAGTTACCACGCCCTACTCAGGGCGCAAGCAGGCAATCCAAACCTGCCGTTGGCTTTCTTGCAAGCCGCCGCCACAATAGCCAAAACCTACAAAACAGACCACACCCAAATACTGGGACCTGTTTCCGCGCCCATGGAAAAACGCGCCGGACTGTTCCGCTACCAACTCCTATTCCAAAGCAACAAACGCAGCGACCTGCAAAAATGCTTGAACGAACTCATCGCCAACATCGACAGCATCACTCACGTCAAAAAAATCCGCTGGAGTTTGGACGTAGACCCGGTGGATTTGTTTTGATGGTGTTTTAAGTTCCAGAATCAAGATATAAGGACGAACGGCTTGTGTTAATTCCACTCGTAGTGAGTCCTGCGACACTCTCAGCAGGGGTCTTGTCGATTCCGTTCACGGTGAATCCTATGGCTTCCTTAAATATGCACACTAAACGGCTCAACCAACACTTGTTCACCACTAGATGCGCCCTTACACTCGGCGGACAGGATAATATAGCAATTGCTCCGGCTCATGGAGCTGAGGATATGTGAGCCTTGTTGTCCGGTTGAAGCCACAAAAAAATTGCCGTCAGTATTTTGGGTGAGGATGCCGCGCTGAAATTCCTGGCGGCCTGGGGCTTTTTTCAGGGTTGTAGTGCAGGTTGCCAATAATCGTAACGGCTTGTTTGCCAACGCGCCAGAAAGTTGTTTAAGTGCTGGAGCAACAATTTGTTGATAAGTGACCATCACCGAAACCGGATTACCGGGCAGACCAAAAAAATAACACGACCCGATTTTACCGAAAGCCAGCGGCTTGCCGGGCTTGATGGCAATTTTCCAGAAATTGACCTTGCCGCAATTTTCCAAAATATCTTTGACATAATCAGCATCCCCGACTGAAGCACCGCCCGTGGTGATAATCACGTCATTGCATTCAGCCGCTTGCTTAAGTGTATCCTCAAGCAACTGCCTGTCATCGGGTATTGCGCCCATATCCACTGCGTTGTGGCAAGGGTCAGCCAGTAGTGCAGCCAACGCATAACGGTTGCTGTCGTAGATTTTTCCTATTTGGGGCTGTTGACCAATTCCCATCAATTCGTCGCCCGTAGAAAAGACGGCAATGTTCAGTTTGCGCCTCACAGGAACATCATAGATTCCGGCGGCAGCCAGTAAGCCTATGTCGGCAGGCGATAGTTTTTTTTGACCCGGGCAGAGTAAGCCACCTTGAGCAATATCTTCACCCGCTGCCCTGATGTTCTGATATGCCGCAATAGTTGCCGGAAATGTGATGTTTCCCCCATCCGCGCTAACCTGTTCTTGAATAACCACGGAATCGGTTTCATCCGGCAACACAGCCCCCGTAAAAATCCGCACACATTGCCCTGCTTGCAACGATCCTTGAAATGGCTTGCCTGCCCACGAAATACCCACCAAAGTGAGCGTAAACGGTTGGTTGGCATCAATATCCTTGCTGGATAAGGCATAACCATCCATTGCAGAATTCCTGTCGTAAGGAATATTGATAGGTGAAAAAATATCTTCTGCCAAAACGCGCCCCAGGGAGTTTTTTAACACCACCCGTTCCGAAGCCATGACCAGCTGTATCGCGGACTTGATTCTTTCCAGTGCGTCATCAATGCTTAATAACGGTGACGGTTCAAGGCTGCACGGATCAATCATGTTAGTCCCATAAATCGTCGAGTAATAAATTTTGCAATCATCTCAAGATGGTTGAGGTCTAGTTGCACCAATGTTGAGGGCATTTCTAACGGAGTATCGCTGGCAACCGCAATAATGCTGGGGTCGTTAAGGTAAAGCAATGGGTTGTTAAGCGACGGCCTGTGCAGTTCGATCTTAGGGAACTGTGTTGCCTTGAAACCTTCAACCAAGATCAAATCCAGCCCTGACTGGTCGAATGCCAATAACTGCTCGTCCAGCACGGGTTCAGTTACAGCTTGAAATTCCGTGATGATTGCCCGTCTATGCGTAGATACCAGCATGACGGGAGAGGCACCTGCCTCGCGCAAACGGAAACTGTCCTTACCGGGTTGGTCTATTTGAAAATTATGGTGGCTGTGTTTGATTAAGCCAATACGCAAACCTTCCTGCTTTAAAATCGGGATGAGCTGCGTCAACAATGTGGTTTTTCCTGTTCCACTAAAAGCGGCAAAGCCTAAAATGGGAATCGTAGCGTTTTTTAATGTCATCAGAGCCATTAAATAAAAAGGTGCAAGTTTCGTTAGTAACGGTATTCTAAGGTATTATTTAAGCTGCAGCTAAGAAATAACAGCCTCAAACGGCTCAGTGCCGGAGAATAGTGTGATTCGAATTTACCTGGTTTTGTTGTTGATCATTATTGCATTTTACGCTTTACGGTCTTTTAAAAAAGCATCGCCAGCGTTTGTGGCGCGTATTGTCAGAATTTTGGGATTTTCCTTAATTGGCGGTGCGTTCATTTTTCTGGGTGCAACCGGTCACTTAAACGGGGTGTTTGCATTGCTTGGTATCGCCGTCGCTTTTGCCGTGCGAATGTTGCCAACCCTGCTACGTTATGCGCCTTATTTACACCGCTTATGGCTGGAATTTACCGCAGCCAAGCAGCAGCAATCATCAGGTCAGCAAGGTGGTAGGGTCAATCCTAAAGGGACGATGGCAAAAGAAGAAGCTTATGAAGTATTAGGGCTAAAACCGGGAGCACCAGAGCAGGAAATTGTTGCCGCACACCGTAAACTCATGCAAAAAATTCATCCTGATCGTGGTGGCTCAGATTATCTGGCTGCCAAAATAAATTTGGCAAAGAAAATTTTACTGAATAAATAACACCTGCCATGATTTTTCAAACTTCAAAACCTATCACGTTAACGATAGGGTTAGTACTTATGTTGCTAACGGCCTGCTCCCAACCACCCAATTACGCCCCAGTAAAAACCGTTAACCAAGCTATTGAGCCGAATAATGGTTATTATCTCCGCAAAAGAGTGTCCAGTAATCCACTAAATAATACCGATAAATCGCAAAAAACAGCAAAAGGTGGTTTGGATGGTCAACAACACAAGCTTGCTCAGAACCATACGACAGTGCCAGCCATAAAACAAAAAACCCAACCGCTGTTAAGTACCAAAAATTCTGATGTTGATAAAAAGTTACCGCCAAAGCAACAGAAAACCCCGAAAATCGACCAACAAGCAAGCGATCAATCCAAAAAGCAGTCCATTCTTTCAAACGCTGACAAAATTCCTTTATCAAAAAATACCAAGAAAAATGCGCCACCTGTTGACAAAAATCTATTAATATCGAAAAATAATAAAGAAAAAACATCAATTATTTCAATTGATAATAAAAAGGTGTTAAAGTTAAACTTTCAATTGCCAATAAAGGGTAGAATTTCCAGAAATTTTTCTCAAACCGATAATAAAGGGATTGATATTACCGGAAAGGCTGGACAAGCGGTTAAAGCCGCTGAGGCAGGAAAAGCGGTTTATTGTGGACAGGGACTAGCAGGTTTCGGAAATTTGGTGATTATTAAACATAACGAAACCTATTTAAGTGCTTATGCCAATAACAGTAAGCTTTACGTCAAGGAAGGGCAACGCGTAGAAAAAGGTCAAACAATTGGACAAGTTGGTTCAACAGGATTAAAGAAAGCAGCATTACATTTTGAAATTAGAAAAAATGGTATACCAATCAACCCACTAACATTAATGCCGAAACACTAGCACCGCTTTCGATTAGACAGACTAATCTGGGAATTAATATGAACGAAGAAATATTTGAACCCACCGATGAAGATATTTGCATCCTCTTTGAGGATGATCTGCCTATTGAGGAAGATCTTGATGTAGAAGATTTTGTTATTGATAAGCCGACTGCTGTTGATGCAACCCTACTACAAGCAAGAAGTGACAGCGGCTTTGATGCCACACGGGTTTATTTAAACGAACTGAGCCGCTCACAATTACTCACCGCCGATCAAGAAAAATTTTACGGTAAACGCGTTCTTAAAGGTGACCGCGAAGCCCGTAAAATCATGATTGAAAGCAATTTACGCTTAGTCGTAAAAATTTCCAGACGCTATCTCAACAGAGGATTGCCGCTATTAGACTTGATTGAAGAAGGCAACCTGGGCTTGATCCGCGCGGTCGAGAAATTTGACCCAGAGCGTGGCTTTCGTTTTTCAACGTACGCGACCTGGTGGATACGCCAGACTATAGAACGAGCCATCATGAACCAGACGCGAACGATACGTCTGCCAATTCATATCGTCAAAGAAATGAACACTTACCTCAAAGTCCAGCGTCAATTGGCACAAGTGCTGGATTACGAACCCAGCGCCGAAGATGTTGCGCGGCATTTGGACAAGCCCGTCAGCAAAGTCGAAAAAATGCTCAAGCTGAACGAGCGGGTGACCTCTATCGACATTCCCGGTGGTAAGGATTTTGACCAGCCACTAGTTGATTCCTTATCTGATAGGGAAAGTGCATCACCAGCGGAGCAACTACAAGAAGACGGAATGAAGCAAAATGTGGCTACCTGGGTATTTCAATTACCGGAAAAGCAGCGCGAAGTCATCTGTCGCCGCTACGGTCTGTGCGGATATGAAGATTCAACCCTGGAAGAAGTCGCTCAGGAATTGAACGTAACCAGAGAACGCGTTAGACAAATCCAAATGGATGGCTTAAAACGGTTAAAAGAAATTCTGGAGGTAAATGGTTATTCGTTTGAGGCAATCTTCAATTAAAACAAGTTGATGTCATTCATGGTACGACAAGGCTCTCCTGAAAATATCTACTTGCTTATCAGCCAATCGTTTGTAAATTGCCATGAAAATAAAGGTGTTTTGTTAATCAGCTATTGTCATATTGAACCGAAAATTTGTCCCAAAAGGTGTTGACCCATTGGTTAACCTATTTCGTTAAGTTTTGAGATACAGTCCACAGAATACTTGGCTACAACACGCTATACTACCATTGGGACTGAATTTATCTTCCTTAGACCATTAAGTCTATGAATAGAGTTTAACGGTTTTAATCGACACAGCAATATTAGTAAAGGGGATTGTCTAAATGAAATATGAACTGTTCATTATTTTTGAATTTTACACGTTTTGTAAGCAGTATGTCTGGGACTAGCCCTATTTTCTCTCAATGTGGTAATCAGGCTCGCTTGATATTAAAGTGGTTTCTTGATGTGCGTGAGTGCGTTTTTTGGGTATACAAACCCCAAGATTGTGGACAAACCCTGCTCCTGAAAGGCAGGACACAAGCCGCTACGAGGGTGAACAATAAGGTCTCTCAGCAAGTACATAGAAAAAACTCTGGCGGCTACGGATTTACGCTATTGGAACTCCTGTTCGCCATAGCAATTATTGCAGTGTTGACAGCAATTGCCGTGCCTATCTACAACGGATATATAGACAAAGCTAAGAATACGACCGCCATTTCCGAAATCTATGCCATTCAAGCCTGTATTGAACGGTTTTACACGGTGAATTTCAGTTATCCGCCAACAATAACTGAGATTGCTTCCTGCCTGCCGAACAGCGGCATAGACCCCTGGGGGAAAGCGTATGTATATCTTAACCTTATCGAGGAAGATAAGCTCAAAGGCAAAGATAAACCCAAAGGTGAAGACAAAGGCGATGACAAAAAACGGAGAGACCATAAAGAAAACCCAATCAACACGTTATACGACTTGTACAGCAAGGGTAAGGATGGCCTTTCAAAGTCACAACTTGATAATAAGGAAAGTGTGGATGATATCGTCCTAGCCCATGATGGTGCTTTTGTCGGACTCGCCTCTGATTTCTGAATAAACTTAACCAATGGTGCGGAAACTATCTTTGTTCGACAATAAGGTGGCACGCCGTATCTTGGTTTCGTTCATTCTGGCGGCGTTGATTCCCATTGGGGTACTTGGGCTGCTCTCATACCAGCAGGTTGGCGAACAACTCCGCGCACAAACCGTCAAGTCCTTACATAAAAGTTGTAAAAGCTATGGTATGGGGCTTATCGAGCGCCTAAACCTAGCAGAAAGTTCCCTACGCCTGGTGGCGATAACCATTAAGAAATCGGGCAAAGGCGGAAACCAGATTACGTTAGATCATCAACAAAGTCTTCTGGGGCAATTCGACAATGTAGCGGTCATTACCATTGATGGTGAAAAAAAATCGTTGCTTGGAAAGGCCGAGTTTTTCCCCAACCTAACGCAACAGGAAGCCCAAGAGATCGGCTCAAGCAAGACGCTCATAAGGCCGATAATAGAAGAGGGGACAAGAAATGAGCGGCTATGGATGGTCGTCAATCTCGTCGAAAACCATCCAGAAAATGGGCTATTGGTGGGTAGCCTGAAACCTGAACTCATCTGGGATGTAGAAAATATCGAACCAAATCAACTATGGGTAATAGATGAATCTGCCCGATTGATGTTTGCTTCGGATCCAAGTTTCAAGTTCCCGTCCGAGGTCATCGTTAAGTTCCCGCAAACCAACAGTGGGCATTTCTCCTGGTTACATGCGGACACAATCTATGTGGGCAATTTTAGAACCGTCCCTGTCAAGGATCATTTTTCCGCTTCCGACCTGACCATCATTTTAGCGCAACCAGAAACATTGGCTTTCGCAGCCATCCAGCAATTTAGCGCTTTTATCCGCCAGTTATCTTGCTTACTGTTCTTATCGTAGCCTATTTAAGCACTAAGTTGATAACAAAGTATTTAACCCCGCTCGAACGCTTGAAGGCTGCGACCATCAGGATTGCAGACGGCGATTTTAGCAGCCGCGTGAACATCGACAGCCGAGATGAATTTGAAGCGTTGGCCGACTCGTTTAACGAAATGACCCGTCGCCTGCGTAGCCAATTCGATATCCTGTCCACTATGGCGGAAATCGACCGCCATATCCTGTCATCGTTAAACGCCGATGACATAATCGAAACCGCCTTGAGCCGCCTGCCCAGCATCCTGTTTTGCGACTTGATTTCCATCGCCAAGATTGACCCCGAGACTTACCATGTGAGCGACATCCATACCCGGCGAACCGGACAGGACACCGAAATCAAGACCGGGCCAATTAAACTGAACATGCAAGATGTCCTGGACTTGCTTGCATTGCAAAATGATGTGATCGAGACCAGCACTGATGGGAAGTTGTCGGCTTACCTTCAAATCTTCGGGGATATGGACAGTTGGCGGTTCTTGATTATTCCGATTGTTGTGAACGGAACATTATCGTCGATGATTTGCCTTGGCTATCAAGCACCCAACCCTATCCCACCGGAGTCACGCAGTGCGGCGAGAAATTTTGGTGACCGCATCGCCGTTGCCCTCTCCAATGCCGCATGGGAAGAGAAACTTTACCAGCAAGCGCACTATGACTCCCTGACAGGGCTACCCAATCGGTTAGTCCTCAATGATCGCTTGGCACAGGAGTTGGCTCGCGCCAAGCGCGACGGCACCCAGCTTGCCGTGTTTTTTATCGACTTGGATCGCTTCAAGACTGTCAATGACTCTTTAGGACACACGGCAGGCGACGAACTCCTGACACTGGTTTCGCGGATTTTTGTCAATTGCGTCAGGGAAACCGACTTGGTCGTCAGGATTGGCGGGGACGAATTCGTCATCGTCATTACCGATCTCCATAACCACCATAACCCGATGTCGCTGGTGAGCAGCATCGCCGAAAAAATTCTGGCCTCCCTTAACCAAACCTTGGTGGTTGCAGGCCATCCCATGACTTTCTCGGCAAGCCTAGGGATCGCCGTATTCCCCAGTGATGCCGACAACGCCCAGGATTTGCTCAAGAATGCGGATGCCGCCATGTACCACGCCAAGGACGAAGGTCGCGCCAATTTTCGATTTTATTCTCCCGAACTGAATGCGGCTGCACTGGAAAACATCAAACTGGAACAGGAACTGCGTGGTGCGATTGCCAGGGAAGAGCTTCGGGTCTACTACCAGCCCAAGGTTGATTTGAATCGACGAATCGTTGGGGCGGAGGCATTAGTCCGCTGGCAACATGCCGAAATGGGAATAATATCGCCGGCGAAATTCATCCCTCTGGCGGAGCAAACTGGCCTGATCGTCGAGATTGGGCAATGGGTTCTTGAGCAGACGTGCTTGTGGGTCAAAGCGTGCCACGACCGAGGCTTGGGGCCTGTGCGCGTTTCTGTCAACCTTTCGGGCATTGAGTTTAAGCGTCCTGAACTGGTAGATAAGGTTGCGGAAATACTCTCCAAAACGGGGGTGAACCCTCACTTTATTGAGCTGGAACTAACAGAATCCGTGGCTATCGGAGATCCCAAGACCTGCATTGAGCGAATGCACGACCTTAAAAGCCTTGGGCTTAGTCTGTCTATGGACGATTTCGGGACTGGTTTTTCGTCCCTATCCTATCTTAAAGAACTGCCGCTCGATGTCCTTAAGATCGACCAATCGTTCGTTCGCCATCTTGAATCGGAGGAGAGCAGCCGGGCTATCGTTAAGTCTATTCTTGCCCTCGCCAATGGCCTGGGCATGGAGACAGTCGCCGAAGGCATTGAAAACGATGCCCAATTTGAATTTCTGGAACAGCATCAATGCCACCTATTCCAGGGATTTTTATTCAGCCGCCCGATACCCGCTGAGGATTTTTTAAAATTGTTGGAAGTGGATTCAGTCAAGGAGTCCCTGTCGAAGCATTAGCAGAATCAATAGCTTGCCGATTATCCTGCGTTCTTCGATAAACCCAGCTACCCATATGAAAACGCTGAGTTTCGTACCTGAACCCAGCCTTGAATTAAACCAAGGTGTTTTGCAAAGACCAATCTCGGTAATTAAAAACTTGACCTTGCTCTCGCACCACCTCGCACGAATCTAGCGAGATCTCACCGTACACCCATTGCACCGCATTCAATTCGCCAGCAACCAGCACTCCGTTATCAGGGAAACCGCGATCAACGGGAGTATAAATTCCCGCCGCACCGATATTGACATCAACCGCTTCTGACCAAGGCGCATTGCCGACCAGGCAAGATTGCACGACGTAACACTGGTTTTCCAACGCCCTGGCTTGACAACCGATTTTGACGCGATGATACCCAGCCAAGGTATCGGTGCAACTGGGTACCAGGATCAGGTTTGCACCCATTTCCACCTGCTTTCTCGCCAGCAGGGGGAATTCGCTGTCATAACAAATGTTAATCGCGATTTTGCCGTACTCGGTGTCAAAGCATTTTAGTTCCGAGCCGCCTTTAATAAACCATTGCTCGTTTTCAAAGCGTGTCATCATCAGCTTATCCTGGTAATCAACTTTGCCATCCGGCATAAAAAGATACGCACGATTATGATAAATGCCAGTCTCGATTTCTACCGGAAAGCTACCTGACTGGATAATGCACCCATGCTGCTGCGCCAAAGTCTTGAACAAGCCAAGATAATCCTCATGCACTGACTGCATAGAGGCGAGCTGCTTACTTAAAGATGAATAAACCGCTTTGCCGAATAAGGAAGCCAGCTCCATGCTGGCGTATTCTGGAAACAGCAATATCCGTGCATCTTGCTGTGCCGCCTCAGCAACCCAACGTTCGGTTTTGTTCCGGTAATCCTGCCAACTTTCCAGAAAGCTGATGTCGTATTGGGCTGATGCGACTTTAACTTTCATGTTTCAGCCAGAATGTCATTGGTTTTGCGGTCTCATCTTCATCATCCAAATCTTTCCAGAGATAAGTGGTTTTCAGTTCAGGATGCTTGACATAACCCCGCTTATTCCAGAATTTGTCCAATGGAATGTAATCTACAGGTCGTCTTGGGTGATCGACCGGACGCTCGACGCAACAAAAAGTAATATGCTTAAAGCCGCCTAACTCCTCCGCATGGGCTTCCCGTTCCTCGAAGAACCGGACACCTAAACCCAAACCACGGTAAGCCTTATTCAGCACGGATTCACTGCAATAAAACACTTCACTTAAATCATATCCATTATCAAGAAACGGCTTTTTCAGTTCGTCCGTTTCATACTTCATCGGGATGGCGGTAGACGCGCCGACAATCTTATCGCCGTCAAAAGCCAGCACAATCACGCTTTCAGGGTGGTCAATGTAAGTCTGTAGGTATTTTTTCTCATAATCCAGCGTACCATCGTACAAATAAGGAAAATCCCGGAACACTTCGATTCTTAATCGTGCCAATTCGGGAATATAATCAATCAGCGCCTCGCCGCTTTTTCGTTCGACACGGATGGTTTTAGTCATGTTTTTATCACATCAGGTAAATAGGTTCAGGAAGCTCTGATTAAGCCTTTCGACGACCAACGGAAGTGCCCGTGGTGCGAGCTTCCTTCGACAAGCTCAGGACGAACGGTAACTGGTTGATTGCGTTCGTCGAACCATGAATGGAATCACAAGTTCAGAGTTTCCTTTATTTTATCCGAATCCAATCAATGGTAGTAGGTTAAACCTGTAACTTGATATAGGGCGGAGTGACAAACCTAGGTTTGTCACTCCAAAATACACGCGACTCACAGGCATGAAGCCGACAAGTTCATTAAAAAATACACGTTTAACCCACTACCCAATCAATGCCCCCTAAATTATTAGCCTATACTCGACTACATGTGATTAGCATGACAGGAGACGCGGAAGTAGTTGGCGTGACCTGGGCTTTAGCTGTTAAGTCACGACCATTTTAATGTAAGGCTTTGAAATACCTTGGATAGCAAATGACGTATCTAGTTCTGCCCCCCATCTTTTTGCGATTTTAAGCTCTGCTTCCCTATAAGCGTCGTCCAATAAGATGACGCAGCCTGATTTCAATCGTTCTCTCATGGTTGGGACCAACCCATACCTTCCTCCCTTGGTTCTTCTGGGAGGGCCATCACACACGACCAAGAAAAAATTGTCTGGCATCCTATCTAACGGGACATCGTACCAACAAAAATCACCATAATCCTTGAGAGGTTTTGTACAGACGACGGAATCTAGCTGGTAATTATTTAAATGATGTTGCACTTTTGTCGCCCATGCAGGTTTATGTTCAAGTACCCAATGACGTTGACCTTGCCTTTTGGCGATGGCTCCTAGCAGGATGGTGGACAACCCAGAGCCGCATTCCAATATCGGCCCGTTTGACTTAAGCGCATAATCTATGCAACTGGCAAGGTATTCATCCATGGCGCTCCAGGCTTCATTTCCCCAACCGTAGATCAAGTCAGTGAGAATCGGATTCCCAGGGGATGCACAAGCACCAGGGTCTTGCAGGAACTGCTGCATGGCTTGCTGGAAAACGGCATCACGACGCTTGCCCCGAAAAAAGCTGCGGATTAGTGACGGCACTGATTTATAGTAGGTTTCTCGAAGAATACTACGTGTTCTGGGGGACGGGGCAAGCTTCAAGATATTTTGCACTCAATTTGTCGTTGATGTTTTAAAACCAATATAACAGATTAAATCATTAGTGGATTGATGCGCCTCGTGCCTCGGCACACCCTACACTTAGCGCAATCTTACGGGTTCTGTCTTGAAATCTGTAAAAGGATTTCCTTCCCATAAGCAACTTGATAAAATCGCAAACAAATAATCCATCTCAAATATGTCAATTCAACGCCCAAAACCACTCTTATTATCTTCATTCGTCGTAGTGCCGTTGTTGGGGTTGTCCGGTGCTGATCCCTATGACCACACAACATGGGCATTAGAAGTATTCCCTATAATCGTTGCGTTGCCCGTCCTGTGGGCGACTTATCGTCGTTTCCCGCTGACCACCTTGGTCTACGGCTTCATCTTCATCCATGCCTGTGTGCTGATGGTTGGAGGGGCGTATACGTATGCGCGGGTTCCACTTGGTTTTGAGATTGCCGATTGGCTCGACCTTAGCCGTAATCCCTACGATAAGATTGGTCATTTCTTTCAAGGTTTTGTCCCTGCGCTTGTTGCCCGTGAAATCCTTATTCGTGGTGAATACGTACATGGAAGGAAGATGCTCAGGTTTATCATCATTTGCATCATCCTTGCTATCAGCGCCAGTTACGAATTGATCGAGTGGGTTTCTGCGCTTATCCTAGGTCAAGGCGCTGATGAATTCCTGGGTACACAGGGCGATTCGTGGGATACGCAATCCGATATGTTGTTTGCGCTCATCGGTGCGACCACGGCCTTAGTGCTGTTTTCGCGTGTCCATGACCGCCAGATCCAACGCTTACAATCGGAAGAATAATCTGCCTAACAATTCGCCTTACATAAGCTGTGCATTTTTGCGTTGAATAATTAACCTGCATTTCGCGGGTGTTGTACCATATTGCCCTTAATTAAATAAAATATTGGATTTCGGGGCTTCTCTATTAAGGCAACGGAATACCAAGCATCAGCAAAAACTGGAGCAATGAATGGTGGTAGGTTCGGAAGATTTTAAAAAAGCCTTACAATTGTGGGCGAGCGGCGTTGCTGTGGTCACTTCGCACTCAGAAAAATACGGTATGCGCGGCATGACAGTGACGGCTTTTTCCAGCGTTTCCGCCGAGCCACCACAAATTTTAGTTTGCGTTAACCAATCCGCCGATACTGGGGAGAATATCGACCAAAACCAGCGTTTTGCGGTGAATATTTTGAATGTTAATCAGCAGGATGTTTCCAATAATTTTTCCGGTGGTAGTAGCCAGGAAGAACGCTTTGCCAATGCTGCTTGGCATATCGGCAGCACTGGTGTACCTATCTTAGATGACAGTATTATGTCGATGGAATGTAAGGTTGTAGAAAAAGTCCGAGCGGGAACGCATTGGGTTGTCATCGGCGAGGTACAGGAAGCGAATTGCCGCTCTGGTGAGCCTTTACTGTATTTTCGTAGCCATTATCGGGAGCTTGCAGATAAGCAAAATAGCAGGACAAGTTACGATTAACACCATATCCTTAAGCCATACCTCTCGTGCCGCAAATAATCTACACTGTCAGCCAGCTCAACCGCGAAACCGGGGCTTTGCTTGGGGAGCATTTTTTCTCGATTTTTGTCGAAGGCGAAATCTCCAACCTCAGCATCCCCTCATCCGGGCATTGTTATTTTACGTTAAAGGATGCCAACGCTCAGGTACGTTGCGCGATGTTCCGTGGTCAACGCAGGCAGTCATTCAAACCAGAAAATGGCAAACAGGTGGTCGTCAAAGCGCAAGTTAGCCTGTACGAACCCCGTGGCGATTACCAGCTAATCGTAGAATACCTAGAAGAAGCGGGTGATGGCGTATTACGACGGGCATTTGATGCGCTCAAACTCAAATTGTCCGAAGAAGGGTTGTTTTCGACGATAAACAAAAAAGACTTACCCCTTCTGCCTAAAGCGATTGGTGTTATCACTTCGCCATCGGGTGCCGCCATCCGCGATATTTTGACGGTCTTGCGGCGACGGTTTGCCGCCGTCCCCGTCATCATTTATCCCGTTGCCGTTCAAGGCGAGAATGCTAAGGTTGAAATCGCCAAGGCGATTGCCACGGCTAACAGCCTTAAACAATGCGATGTGTTGATACTTGCCAGAGGTGGCGGCTCGCTGGAAGACTTGTGGGCGTTCAATGAGGAAATAGTTGCCAGGGCAATTTACGCCAGCCAGATTCCGGTTATTTCCGGTGTTGGGCATGAAACCGATGTCACAATCGCGGATTTTGTTGCCGATCTACGTGCCGCAACACCATCAGCCGCAGCCGAACACGCTACGCCAGATCAACAACAATGGTTATATAAATTCAATGAATTAGAAACACAGCTACAACAACACTTACAGCGTCTACTTAGACAGCAGCAGCAAAAAGTAGACTGGCTAGTCGGACGCTTGCAACAACAACATCCCCAGCAAAAACTAAGCCGCAACCAACAACGCTTGGCTGAACTGGAATTAAATCTAAAAAAAGCGGTGCAGTTAAGATTGGCACATAACCGGAGAATCGTCGAAACTCAAACCGCTCGGTTATGGCAACAAACGCCAATATCAGCTATTCGGCGCAAACAACAGCAGCAAGCTTATCTTAGCGAACGTTTGGTTTCGGCAACAAACGCTTGCCTGAAACACAGCAAACAACACTTACTCAACACCAGTCAAACCTTACATGCAGTAAGTCCGTTAGCTACTTTAAATCGTGGTTATGCGCTGGTTACGGAGCAGGCTTCTGGGCAAATCATTAGATCGACTAAGCAAATAAAAATAGGCGATAAGCTATTGACCCGCCTGGCAAAAGGACATTTCACCAGTCAAGTTAATGAATTGTTTGATGATGAGAGAAAATAATATTATCTAAGGCAGTCAAGTGAGCAAGGCTAATTATAAGTTGTCGAAGTACAAAGCCCAGTATCATTGATGAACACTTAGGTTTTCACTCTATATTACGAACCAATGCTGTTGCGTTAATAAATAAGCTCCACTCTTGCTGAACCCCACATCCCTGTAGGCAGCCCAACACCTAAGCTCTCACTTAACTACCCTCAAACTCGGTTTGTTAGGTGGTGTTTGCACAGGTGGCGGTTCGTTGTCGTTGTTTTCTTGGTCGAAAACTAAGCCCTTGCCGTTTTCCTTGGCGTAAATAGCCATGACCGCATTCACAGATGCGGCAATTTGCATGGGTTTGCCGCTAAATTTGGCATTAAACTCGATGAATTCGTTGCCAAGGGAAAGCGCGGCTATGGCTTGAGGACGCATATTCAGGATAATCTTGCCGTCTTCGATGTAATTTGTCGGCAAGTTGCCTTTGTTGATTTCCGCATTGACCAGAAGATGGGGTGTTAAGTCATTATCAACAATCCATTCGTAGACGGAACGAATCAAATACGGTTTGAGCGAAGTCATTTAGGTAGTTCGGCCATCTCTTTTTCATCTTCGCTGAGGCTGCTTTTGAAAGCAGACCTGCCAAAAATGCGTTTGGTATAGTTGGTGATAGCATCATTGGGTGTGATGACATCAATCCCGACTGAAGGTAAACGCCAAAGCAAAGGTGCAAGAACGCAGTCTATCAGGGAGAATTCTTCACTCATAAAAAAGGGTCTGTCGGCAAAAATAGGTGCTGCTGCGATTAAACTTTCCCTAAGCTGCTTTTTTGCACGTCCAGATTTTTTGTCGCCAGACACTAATATTTCATCCAGTAAAGGATACCAATCTTGGTCGATGCGCTTGATTATCATCCTGGCATTGGCGCGTGAGACCGGATCCATTTGATGTAGCGGTGGGTGCGGAAAGCGTTCATCCAGATATTCCATGATGATACGCGAGTCGTAAAGCACCAGATCGCGTTCAACTAAGGTTGGCGATACACCTGTGGGATTGAGTTCAAGCAATTCTTCTGGCGGATCGTTCGGATCGTAATATTCAATTTCAGCAACAATAGCCTTCTCGTGCAAGACGAAACGGGCAGAATGGCTCATTGGGCAAGTGGGTGTGGAGAAAAGCGTCATGACGGATCTACGGGAAAAAATATTTGCCACAAATAACAACCTCTTGTAAGCGAGCGGGGCGGTTAAAATGGCGGCATTATAGCATGGAAGACAAGTTTGCTACCGTTTCCTTGTTGATATGGTGATTATGATGCTGGCAATAGAAACATCCTTGTTCCTTAAGAAGGCGTTAGTTAGTGTACGTCTTTCCAGTATTCTTTTTTGAGCAAATAGGCGAGGAGTAAGAACATGCTCAGGAAAAATAGCACATACTTACCCATACGTTCCCTTTCCAGCTTAATGGGTTCGCCGACATAAACCAGGAAGTTCACGAGATCGTTGACCATCGCATCAAATTCTTGTTCTGATAACGCACCAGGGACATTAACGGCTAGGCTTTCTATTTCTTGTTTGCCATCGACGGTTTTGAATGTGGCTTTTTGTTCGCCTTGTAGCTGCCAAAAGACATTGGGCATACCGACATCCTTAAATATTAAGTTATTGGTTCCTAATGGTTTTTTTGGGTCAGCGTAAAAGCTTTTTAAGTAGCTATAGATCCAGTCTGCACTACGGGAACGGGCAGCCAGCGATAAATCGGGTGGTTGAATACCAAACCATTTTTCTGAATCATGAGCATTCATCGCGGTGTTCATCTGTTGATAGATAGTCGCGCCTTGAGGCGCAATATCGGACAACACTTTTTTATCGTCAATACCGAAGTCCAAAGACATCCGCTGGTAGCGTATGTGCTTTATGGAATGACAACCCAGACAATACGTCACAAAATGTTTAGCACCACGTTGTAACGATTCACTGTCGGTAGGATTGATCTTTGCGTGTTGGAGATGGGCGTTTTCTTCGGCAAGCACACCAAAAGACAATGCCAATAATAAGATCGTGATAAAAATATTTTTCATATTAATCGAGGCTCGCTTTTATTTTTTTTGCCACTCGGCTCACAACCCTGAGAATTCCCTTTGGATTAGGCCGTCTTCTTAACACGGTAGAACCATAAAAAGACTTCATATCGTCTGGATTGGTGACGGGTTTTAGCACAGTCATTTCGTCAAACACTTCCTTTAGAGCCGGTATGTGATCTTCTATTGTGGGTTGTTCTGTTAACCGTGTCGGCAAAGGTTTAGCTTTTTCCCAACGGCTATAAATCGGCATCAATAGGAAGAAACCAAAGTAGCCCAAAGTAAATATGCGTGAAAAAATGGTTCCAGTCGGAGTTACCGGTTGCGTTCCCAGATATCCCAAAGCGACAAAGCTGACCACAAGGACGAATAGCGCTTTTTTAAAGATGCCACCACGATAGCGTACCGATTTGATAGGGCTACGATCTAACCAAGGCAATATAAACAGCACTGCGATGGAGCCAAACATGGCAATTACACCGGCAAATTTATCCGGTATCGCCCTAAGAATCGCATAAAACGGGGTGAAATACCAAAGCGGGGCAATATGTTCAGGTGTTCTTAGTGGGTCGGCTGGAATAAAATTGTCGGACTCAAGGAAAAAACCGCCCACTTCAGGCAGGTAAAAAATAATGGTTGCGAAGAAAATCAAAAACACCCCCACGCCTACAAGGTCTTTGACGGTGTAGTAAGGGTGGAAAGGAATGCCGTCCAGCGGAATCCCATTCGCATCTTTGGTCTTTTTGATTTCTATACCATCCGGATTATTGGAGCCAACTTCATGTAGCGCAACTATATGAAGAAAAACCAGCATCACCAAAACCAACGGCACGGCAATGACATGGAAAGCGAAAAATCGATTCAACGTTGCGTCTGAAACCACATAATCGCCACGTATCCACAGTGATAAATCATCACCAACGAACGGTATAGCGCTGAATAATGAAATGATAACTTGTGCTCCCCAGTAGGACATCTGCCCCCAAGGTAACAAATAGCCCATGAACGCTTCGGCCATTAGCGCCAGGAACAGTAGCATACCGAAAATCCAGATCAACTCCCTGGGCTGTTTGTAAGAGCCGTAAATCAATCCTCGAAACATGTGCAGGTAAACGACAATAAAGAACGCCGATGCACCCGTTGAGTGCATATAGCGAACGAGCCAGCCCCAATTGACATCGCGCATGATGTACTCGACCGAATCGAAAGCCAGCTTTGCGTCCGGTTTATAATTCATGGTTAGCAAAATGCCAGTCACAAACTGATTAACCAAAACCAGCAAAGCCAAAGAGCCAAAGAAATACCAGAAATTAAAGTTTTTAGGCGCGTAGTAATGCGCCATGTGTTCATTCCAGAGCTTGGATAGCGGAAAGCGTGCTAAAACCCAGTTACTGCACTCAGTGATACGATTGGTTTTCATGCGGCTTTTCCTTCTGTAGTTTCACCGATGACGAGCAGCGTGTCTTTTACATAGTGATGTGGCGGTATTTCAAGATTGGTTGGAGCGGGTACTCCACGATACACACGACCAGCCAAATCAAATCGGGAGCCATGACAAGGGCAGAAAAAACCACCTTTCCATTCCGCGCCGAGATCATTTGGGGCTATTTCTGGACGAAATGTTGGCGAACAACCAAAATGCGTACATAAGCCGACGGCAACAAAAATCTCAGGTTTGATGGCGCGTAAGGAGTTCTTACTGGTAGTTGGCTGAATGGAGTCGCGGGAATGAGGATCACTAAGCTGGTCTTCCAATGTCTTTAAAGTTTCAAGTACGGCTTTGGTTCTATTGAGAATCCAAACCGGTTTGCCTCTCCAAGCGACCCTAATTAATTGCCCAGGTTCCATTTTGCTCAGATCAACCTCCACCGGTGCGCCAGCCGCCATCGCTTTAACACTGGGTTGCATTTGGGCAAGAAAAGGGACGGCTAAATAGCCTGTGCCGACAGCGCCAACGACGGTTAAGGCCGACGTTAAAAACTGGCGTTTAGACTCATCGACGCCTTCAGTATTCATTGTGTAACTCCCGATTATTATTACTGCGCTTGTTCATGGTTGCAATATACCACTAGAAGCTAGTGGATTTGAAGTACTGGGTTGAATTAATAAATGCGCGAGGAAACTTGCCAGGCATCATTATTGATTTGGCTCGATAAAGTTTGAAACCATTCGGGCTGAACTTGCCTGAGTATTGTGGTCTTCCGACGGTTTCAGGCCTCGAACGGGGCCAGCACTTCTAATAACTAAGTTACAGAGTTTGCGCACAATGCCGTCAAGTTAAGGAAGTAAACGCGCTCTCCTGTTGGAGAGGGTTGGGGTGAGGAGAATTAACACAGGGAAAAGGCTTATATCCCCCTTCATCCCCGACTTCTCGGCAACCGCTGAAGTACAGGATTTTCTGAATGCAGCAAACGCAGGAGCAGTTTGTCGTCCTACGTTGCCTTACTTACCCTGCATCCTCAACAGGTATCCCCAAGAGGGAAGGAACGCTATCTCTTAACTTTACAGCATTGGTAACATGCCTTGCCCGGCAGGTGTTAAATCAATAATACCCGCCAAAATTGCCCAGATTTTTACAAGTAAAATTTAGAAATGTGGCATATCACACACTTTTTACCCAATATTTGGGAAAACGCCCTTTTTTGCCGGTTTTTGGTTGTTTATTAAAGTATAACCTCATGTTTTTAATATAAATAATAATTAAACTGTGTCATATCACGCAGTTTTCACGAAAAGTGGGTGATATGACACAGTTTTTGGCTATTTGTCAGCCTTTGCTGACTTTAAATCCATTAAATAAAATAATAATGTTATAAATCAATATTATAAATAGTTATGGCATGGTTATTGCTTTAGTAATCGATTGAGCTTGAAATTTATGACACACATTTCAGCCATTTTTTGTATTTATAACAATAATTCATAACAGGGGTTTCAATGTGAAGACAGTAAAAATAAAACATCTCAGTTTGGCGATTACGCTTGCCCTGGCAGGCGTAACCCAGGCAGCTGCCTTGGAGGCAGAGGACAGCAACGTAATCCAAACGGCAGAAAAAGCAGACGGCAAGCAGCAAGCGCAATCTTCATCTGGCGCGGTTGAATTGTCGGAAATCACCATCACCGGAAAAACCGACGAAAAAAACAAAACCTACACGACATTGAATAGTTCGACAGCGACCAAGACCGACACGCCTATTTTCGATACCCCAGTTTCTGTGCAAGTTGTGCCAAGGGCAGTGATGGACGACCAGAAAACGACACGGGTTAAGGATGCCTTGGAAAACGTCAGCGGTGTAAGGGCGCAACCAACATTGGGGTATGGCAATGGCTTTATTATTCGTGGTTTCCGCAATAACAGGGTGTACCGGAATGGATTATTGGCTAACGCCGATGGCTTCCCAACTGAATTTGATGCTGGCAATTTGCAAAGCATCGACGTACTCAAAGGCCCTGCGGCTGTCCTGTTTGGTCGTATTGAACCCGGCGGCTTAGTTAACATCACCACCAAGAAACCGCTCGACACCCCTTATTATTCGCTAGAGCAACAGTTTGGCTCTTATGATTATTACCGTACCCAATGGGATGCCACGGGGGCTGTGACAGATGATAAATCGTTAGCGTACCGTTTTACCGGTACTTACCAAAACAATAGTTCATTCAGGGATTTTGTTTTTAACGATCGGGTTATGGTCAATCCCAGTGTCACATGGAGGCCAACCGACAGTACCGACCTGACGTTGAGTGTCGAAGGTTCAGACCAAGATTTTCAGGCGGATCTTGGCATCCCGGCAGTGGGTAATCGCCCTGCACCGATACCCATCAGTCGGTCGCTTGATGACCCGAACAGCCTTACAGATCATGTTTCTCACACGATGGTCAGCACAGAAATTAACCATCGCTTTAACGACGATTGGGCGATACATAACCGTTTTCTTGCAGGCTTTAACAATGAGTTTTCCAGTTTCGTCAACCCGGCTCCCACTTTCGGCCCCAGTGAAGCAGCCTTACTACCGGATGGAACTCTCAGACGTAATATTTTTGGTCAGGAAACCGATAGTGAAAACTATGCTACGAACCTTGATTTGACCGGAAAGTTCAAGTTAGGGTTTTCCAAACATGAAGTCCTAGTGGGCTTTGACTATTTTAAGTCTACTCAGAAATATCATTACTTTGGTGAATACGAAATCCCAAATCCAGCTCTTGATATTAATATTTTTAATCCATCGCCAAGCTATGGGATCAATCCGACACTTATTAGTGACACATTATCTCATCCATGCTCTACCTGTGCTGGGTCCGATTTTCTTTTTGCTAATAACGAATGGTACGGCGCTTATTTTCAAGACCACATCACGCTTTGGGACAAACTCCATATAATGGGGGGTGGGCGTTATGATTGGGCAGACACAGGAACATCTTATAAGGGGTCTTTTGACATTGCTGAAGCCACCTTGCCATCAAATAAAGATGAGGGCTTTAGCCCACGGGTGGGCATACTTTACCAACCCATTAAAGAGCTAGGGGTTTATGGTAATTGGACGACCTCGTTCAATGCCAATAATGCCCCGGCTGATGACGGATCAACTTTTGATCCACAAAGGGGCGAGCAGTTTGAAGCGGGCTTAAAAACCCAGCTATTTGATGATCGGCTGCTTGCAACATTGGCGTATTATCATTTGACCAAGGATAATATCCTTGTACCTGATAATTCTACAGCTTTCCTTTTTGACAAGATCGCCAATAAGCAACGCAGCCAAGGTATTGAATTGGATGTAACTGGGCAGATTACGGATCAAGTGAGCCTGATCGGTAGCTATGCCTTCACTGATGCAAGGGTACTTGTAGATCACGGTGGCGATACCGCCGGAAACAGGATGCCGAACGTTCCTGAACACTCAGGCAGCTTGTGGGTCAAGTATGATGTCAATGGTTATGAGTCACAAAATGGCTTTAGTTTCGGCGTGGGTGGCGTTGCTGCTGGGGCGCGGCAAGGCGATTTTGCCAACAGTTTCCAATTGCCCGGTTATGTCCGTATGGATGCCTTTGCAGCTTATAAAATGAAGGTGGGGGCAACCAAGATCACCACCCAGTTCAATATCCGTAACCTGTTAGATAAGGACTACTACGAATCGACCGACCCGGATTCCAATGTAACCTCTCGGTTAGGCATTGCCCCCGGTGCGCCGCTGACGGCGATTGGGTCTATTCGGGTTGAGTATTAGCATTGTAGGTTGGACTGCCTGATGTTTGCCAACCAAACATTTTTTGGCTTTCTTATTTAAGTATGAGAGACAAATATTGTTAAATAACAAACAGTCTTTCCTTGTGAGGAAAGCAAAATTGACAGATGCCAAAAGTCTGGTGGATTTGATCGCGCAAATCGATGAGGAAACAGAACTTATGTTGTTTGAACCTAAAGAGAGAAATCAAACAGTTGAACAGCAGGAAAGTTTTTTGAAGGAAATTGAACATTCACCTTCAAAAGCGATGTTTGTGGCGGAATATGAACATAAGTTTATCGGCTTTGTAGTCGGTATCGGAGGTATTGCAAACCGTAACCGCCATTGCTGTTATATCATCATCGGTGTGTTAAAGGAGTATTGGGGAAAAGGCACAGCCCAGCAATTGCTGTCTAATCTCGAATCATGGGCTAAAGATAATAAAATGCATCGATTGGAATTAACAGTAATGGCGCACAATCAGCGAGCCATTGCGCTTTACGAAAAATTTGGTTTTGAGGGGGAAGGAATCAAACGGGATTCTATGTTTGTTGGCGGGAAATTCGCAAATGAATTCTATATGTCGAAACTAATTTAGCGTAGGCGATTAGTGAGTAGCCTGGATGATGCTTACGGAATCTGGGATTTCGTGGCTTCGATTTCCCGTATTACGTTGCACTTCATACGGGCTACTTGCTGCCATTAAGTTAAGCCGTCATTCCGGCAGGGATTGCCGAGATGACGTTTTTTCTCTTAACTGTGGGAACATTACAATAAGAATGAAACGCTGACTGATTCGGTGAAGAGTTTATGCATATACACAGAGAGGACGAGATATGAAGTTACTTATAATTAAAATAATGGCGGTAGCCAGCCTTCTGCTTTGCCAGGGCTGCCAGACTGCCCGTGTTGCAGAAAAACTTCAGGTGCGGGAGTTAACGATTCCGGCGGTGGGCATTAATCAACATCATCATTTGGCTCATACGTCCGACGATAAGTTGATTGTAAGCTGGGTGGAAACCAAGGGACAAAAAAATACCGTGCGCTTTGCCGTTTACGACAACGCTGCCTGGTTGCCAACGCAGACCGTAATCATTACGGACAGCAAACTTGCCGCCTCACCAGTCGTACTGGGAATGAGCGATGGCTCGTTGACTGCGGCATGGATGAAGTCGGTAAAAAACGAGAAAGACCCTTATGCCGCCGATATTTATTTGGCACATTCAAAGGATGGTGGGCAAACGTGGACTGCACCCTTAAAACCCTACGGCGAGCAAGCCCGCATTTACGATGCCCAAATGTCGCTTACGCCACTACCAGATGCGGGTTTAGCGCTGGTGTGGACAGATAGTAGGCACGTCAACCATGATGAAGATGAAACCAGCCCCAATAAAACCAGTCGCTACCAATTAATGGCTGCTGTGCTGGATAAAGCTAGGCAAGTGGGCAAAGAAATTACCTTGGACAATGATATCTGTTCCTGCTGTAGCGTTAATACCGATGTTGCAAACGATGAGCTTTTGACAGTTTATCGGGATCATCTTAAAGGGGAAGTCCGTGATATTGGCGCGGTGCGCTGGAACAATGACGGCGTAACACATGCGGCTCCGGTACATGACGATCATTGGGTAATCAATGGCTGCCCCAGCAATGGCCCATCCGTGGATCTGTCCGACGGGCAGGCTGTTGTCGCCTGGTTCAGCGCCGGAGACGGCAAAGGTACGCTTCGGCTTAGTTTTGCATCTGACGGCAACGCCTTCAAATCACCCATTGTCGTAGATGACCATGCCATTGGTTTCGGGAAAGCGTTATTGCTGGATGATGGTTCAGCAATGGTGACGTGGCGCAGCAATGCTGGCTCTGAAGAAGAATTGCTGGTGGCGCGGGTGACTCCTGGCGGCGATATAACTGAGCGAAAAACGGTTTTTCGCGGTAGTTTTGCGCGATGGCCTAGTAATTACCTGGGCCTGGAAAAAATAGGTAACGAAGTTTTTATTGCCTGGACAGACCCGATCAAAAAGAAAGTTAGGCTGGCGGTTGTAGGGTTGTAGGATGTGCTGAACGAAGGGAAGCGCATCGTTCGTGTTCTCGATTGATGCGCCTCGTGCCTCGGCACATCCTACATTTGGCGCATCTTACGGGTTGCCACGTCCGCAGAGGAACTGGGCATAGATGAGGGCTTGACTGAGACTAAATTAATTCTTACTATAAAGTAATGCTTATACAAAATAGTAAGGAGTTAGGATGCAACAAACGACATTAACCAGCAAAGGCCAAGTCACAATTCCTAAAAACATAAGGGATTTTATGGGATTACATGCTAGTGATAAAATTGAGTTTGTTATTACCGATAAAAATGAAGTATTACTTAAGCCGATTACTAAAAAGGTGGATGACGTTTTTGGCGTGTTGCATAAGCCGGGCAAGGTTGCGGTTAGCGTTGAGGACATGGATGCCGCCATCAGGCAAAAACTACGGGACAGTTTCCAGTGATGGCCTTGGACACCAACGTATTGGTGCGCTTTCTGGTAAAGGACGATGACCATCAGGCATCTGTGGTTTACCGGCTTTTTAAGCAAGCGGAAGAAAAGCAAGAGGCGTTGTTTGTGCCGTTACTGGTCGTGCTGGAAACGGTATGGGTTTTGCAGTCCATTTACGACATAGCGGATGAAGATATTGTCTCGGCCATTAACCAGCTTTTGCTCATGCCTGTGTTGAAGTTTGAAGGGCAAACGGCGATCCAGGGTTTTATCGGCTCGGCTCACGATGTAAAACTAGGGCTTGCCGACTTATTGATTGCACATTCTGCAAAGGTTTTAAATTGCCAACAGGTGTTCACTTTTAATAAAAAAGCAGCTACGTTTAAGTATTTTCAGTTGCTGGAATAAGGCTAATATGTTTGCCTAAAAAAGCCTTTCCAGGGGGAGAAGGGGCTGATTCTCTTACTGGGTAGTGGGTTAAATCTGTAACTTGATTGATAGAGCGGAGTGGCAAACCTAGGTTTGCCACTCCAAAATACACGCGACTCACAAGCATGAAGCCGACAAGTGCATCAAAAAAATACAGGTTTAACCCACTAACCTCTCGCTGAATAGTTAACTAAAATCTTAAATTCACCCAATTTCCCTTTAGTGTAAAATGGCGAATTGGAAGCCCCTGAATCATGATTCAACAAACAATTTTTATACAAGTCCACAACAAGGTGGTCTCCAAAAATATTATGATTACTGGTATTCGCTATGTTTAACCGACACAATAAATACCTGGTTGCGGTTCTGCTTGGCTTAAGCCCATTATAAAGATTCCATGATTAACGATAATATGGACTTACGTTAAGATAACGATAGTGCAAATAAAATCCCCTCTCTTTGAAGCGCTGACTGGCGAAATACATCATCGCCCTATCGTTGGCTTATTGGCTGTTCTGGTGCTATTGGTGCATTTATGGGTGGTTGTTTTGTTGTTACAACCCACCGAAAATGAGAACGTGACGGAGCCGCTAAAAGTTATGGAAGTGGCGTTGCTTTCTGAGTCTAGCCCAAAAGCTGAAGCTGCACCACCTGCGCCGCCCAAAAAAATTCCCCCGAAAAAGAAGGTCGTCAAGCCACCCGTCAAGAAGAAAGAGCCGGTTATCCATAAACAGGGAGAGATACCAAAACCGCAGCTTGTAACCGATGAACCGGCTTCAGCGCAACCGTCACCTTCCAATTCCGTCCCAAAATCGGAAACCCCAGTGTCAGGATCACCGAATAAGGCAACAAAAAGTGGCAACGGCAAAGCAGCCAGTTCGGGGATTGTCGAATTGGGATGCCCCAAGCCGAAATATCCTATGCGAGCCATGAGCCGTCATATTGAAGGCTGGGTTAAGATCGAAGTGACCATCAGCGTAGCGGGAGTCGTGGCAAATGCGAAAGTTGTCGGCGCACAACCTCCCGGTATTTTTGACGATGCGGCTTTGGATGCTACCAAGAACTGTAAATTCAAACCCAAAATAGTTAACGGTACAGCCGTTACCCAAAAAGGGTTAAAAGTGTCCAGATTTAAGATAGCAAATTAATGGCAGTTTAAGCGTCTTGAATCAATACAGGCCGTTACTGTCGTAACCGCTGTAATTATTATGTTGAATAACCAAAGAAGGAAATCCTAATGCTCTATCATAGTTCCCCCGCCGCCGTTGTAGACGGGACTTTATATGTATTACTGGCTTTTTCGGTAGTGACCTGGACACTCATTGTTTTTAAATCTTGGCAGTTCTCAAGAAACAGCTATTTGAACCGACGTTTTGACAGCGCATTTTGGGAAACCGAATCACTGGCTGAAGCAGAGGCTATGCCCACAAACAAATTCCGGGGGCCATTGGCACGAATTGCCCAGCAAGGTTTGGCGTGGTTGTCGGAAAGTCGGCAATCCGCAGCCAAGAGCCTTAAGTTTCGCGGTGCGCCGAGTGATTTGCTGGAACACGCCTTGTCCGTGCAATTGCAGGAAGAACTGCACTTTATGGAAAGCGGTCTGACGGTACTGGCGAGCATCGGCAGCACCGCGCCATTTGTCGGCTTGTTCGGGACGGTCTTGGGCATTATGCACGCCATGCACGAGATTACTGCAAGCGGATCGACGAGCCTGGATGTGGTTGCAGGCCCGATTGGCGATGCGCTGGTCGCCACCGCCATCGGCATAGCGGTCGCCGTGCCAGCCGTACTGGCGTACAATTTTTTCTTGCGCCGAATGAAAGTACATCGCGCCGGATTAGAAAATTTCGTGGTCAGTTTTATACACGTTGCCTTAAGTGCGGACACCCAAGGCAAGAAGGAGTAAACATGGCTTTTAAACCGCAATCTGAAAACGATAGTGCAATGAGCGAGATTAACGTCACGCCGCTCGTTGATGTCATGCTGGTGTTGGTCATTATCCTCCTGATAACTGCGCCATTGCTAACGCAATCCGTACACGTGACGTTACCGAAAACTGCCGAGACTACGGCGAATATAAACGAGCAACCGTTGCAGCTTGCCATCGACGCACAAGGGTTGATAACGCTCAATAAACTAGCTATCGAAAATCTACCTGCATTGGAAACTGTCTTGAAGAATGAGCTAGTCAAAAACAAGGAAGTTGCTGTGCATTTATATGCCGACCAAGCCGTGATTTACAAAAAAATCGCGGAGCTTATGGCTACCGTGCAACATGCAGGAATCGCTAAAATTGCGTTCGTGACGGTAGAAGAATAGTGTATCCTCTTATCATCATATTTAAGGTTTAAAACTTGGCGATTATGGACTTATTGGCACAATTCCTTGATTTTTTTATCCACCTCAACACCCATCTCGCCGCTATTCTGGCACATTACGGTACGCTAACTTACGCCATACTATTCCTGATTATTTTTTGTGAAACCGGCCTGGTGGTTATGCCCTTATTGCCGGGCGATTCCCTGCTATTCGCCGTTGGCGCACTGGGAGCAAGCACCGGACAGTTGGATGTGTATCTTTTGATTGCGCTTTTAATCAGCGCGGCTTTAATGGGTGATAACCTCAATTACGTTATCGGCAGATTTTTCGGGACTAAAATCAAAGCACGGGAAAAAATAGGTTTTTTCAAGCGTGAATATATCGACCACACAGAAGCTTATTATGATAAACATGGCGGTAAGACTGTCATTATTGCCCGCTTCATACCGATAATCAGGACGATTGCCCCTTTTGTGGCGGGGGCAGGTAATATGCACTATCCACGTTACCTGCTTTTTTGTATCGCGGGCGCATGTTTATGGGTGGGTGGACTTATCACGCTGGGCTATCAATTCGGTAATCTCGACATCGTGAAGCGGAATTTTGAACTCGTCATTTTAAGTATCGTTGTGATCTCGCTGTTGCCTTTGGCCTATCAGTTTTGGTGTAATATTCGGGCAAATTCCAAATAATCAAAATCATGGACTCTAAATGCAGATTGCGTTTTTATCATTCATCTTAATTTGGGGAATCCTGTGAACTGCATCCTGTTAATTATCGCGTTATTGTTTTTACCAAGCGCCGTATTTGCGGGCGAAGTTTCAGGAACGGGTGCAACTGCCCATTTTGATCTAACCCATCATATTGTCGGTTATCTTTCTGTCCTGTTTACGGTCTTGGCATACGTGGCTGCCATGTCGGAAGAAGTCATTGAATTACGTAAGTCCAAACCGATGGTTTTAGGGGCAGCTATCATCTGGTTTGCAATCTGTATTTACTATGCCCTGAACGGACAAGCCAAGGTGGCTGCGGTAGCCTTTGAAAGCAATTTGCTCGCTTATATCGAATTGCTGTTGTTCATCCTGGTCTCAATGACTTACCTGAACGCTATGGAAGAGCGCGGTATTTTCGACGGATTGCGGATTTGGCTGCTGAACAAGCAATTCAGTTACCGGCAGTTGTTTTGGATCACCGGTTTTCTGGCGTTCGTACTTTCCACCGTGGTCAGCGGTCTTGCGGTGGGTTTGTTAATGGGTGCGGTGGCGACGGCAGTTGGCAAAAATAAGCAGCAGTTCATCGGCATTGCTTGTGTCAATATCGTTGTGGCGGTCAATGCTGGGGGAACATTCAGCCCCTTGGGCGGTATCTCAACATTGTTTGTCTGGCAGAATAAAATCCTGAAATTCGCAGAGTTCTTTGCTTTGGCACTTCCTTGCCTGGTCAATTTTTTAGTCCCTGCAATCATCATGCACTTCTTTGTCCCTAAAGATACCCCAGCCGCATCAAGCCGGGCAATAAACCTTAGGCGCGGAAGTAAACGGATTTTATTGCTTTTCGCGGTGACGCTTATTATTACAGTTTGGGCTAATGTGTATCTTGAGCTTCCGCCCGCCGCCGGCATGATGGCGGGCTTGGCGCTGTTACAGTTTTTCAGTTTTTATCTGACCCAGACGGTAAAAAATCAAGAAAGCCCATTTGCGTATGCCTACAAATTTTTTGGTGTGGACGTTCCCGTCGAGAATGAAAAACAAGACTTTGATATTTATAAGAATATAGGCAATGTGGAATGGGATACGCTGTTATTTTTTTATGGCGCGATGATGATTATCGGAGCTTTGAGTTTTATCGGCTACCTTGATGCGATTGCACAGTTTTTATACGGGCAAAACCACCCGACAAATGCCAATATCATCATCGGTTTGTCATCGGCATTTATCGATAACGGTACGCTGATGTTTGCGGTGTTGAATATGCATCCTGACTTGCAACATGGCCAGTGGTTACTGCTTACCTTAACGCTTGGCGTTGGGGGTAGTTTGTTGGCGATTGGTTCGGCACCAGGAGTCGGCTTGTTGGGCCAGATCAAAGAAGGCTATACCTTCGGCTACCACTTGCGCTGGATGCCAGTCATCTTGCTGGGTTATATTGCCAGCATTGCCGTGCATTTTTGGATCAATGCCAGTTATTTTTGATTTATATGGATACTGGTGTCGCTTAAACAAAGCCCTCATGTAACCGATGGACTCGTATTGTTGGATCGCAAATGATTTCAATCAATAATCCAAAAAAAATCATCACACAGTCAATAGCTTTTTAAACCTGAAGTATCTGACGGTGTTGCCGTTGAACGCAAAGAAACCCAAAATTCAGCTTCAAACTAAATAAATAAGCGGCAATTGCCTAACGGGAGGTCTTTAGGTTCTAGCTACAACAGCTTATACCGCCTTTAGATTCTCATTTTCGTAGATACGTACTTTTTTCCAGCCAGCAAAGGTTTCGTCATGGAAGGGAAGGTCATTGTCTATGGCATGTTCGTAGCAGCTTCTAAACAAACGGGCGGTACGGAAGGCATGTAATTCATCGTCGGCGGTAACAATTTCTACGTTACCTACCTGGAAAGTTTTGTTTCTGGATTTTCCGTTATCTACCCAAAACACGGTATAGCAAAGGTAGCTTTTGTTTTTCCGATGATCGAATTTAATCGTCCTAGAAACCCCGGTAACACCCGTGGTGGTTTTATTTTTTGGCGGTTTGAGAAAACGTGTTTTGCTACCCTTAAGTGCAATTAACATTTGGTCACGCCAAGTGACGGCAGCTTTTAAGGATTTGGCTTTGTTCCCCCATAGCTTATGGGAAAAATAACGGCTACTTTCTTTGCCGCGCCTAACGATCCGAACCTGATAACCGAACACATCGGGTTCTGTGACATGCTTAACTTTTGTCATACTACAATCTCAAAAATAAATAAACCAAGTAACATTAAAGTTATGTTGCTATGCCGGAGTTCTTTTTTGGGGAAAGAAAGGCAATCGCTAAATTTGTAAGCTTACGATTACAAATTATCGCTTAAGTGTAAAGAAATGCAAGCGAATTTTGTATGTCAAGACAATTGATGACCAATCTGGTGTAAAATGACCGACATATCCCTTTAGCGATATGCGCTGAAAGGTGGTCGGCACAGTTTTACCCCTTTGTTTTTTTATATAACCTGGAGATATTTGATGAGCGTTCTAGTCGGTAAACAAGCCCCTGATTTCACCGTTCCAGCCGTTTTGGGAAGTGGAGAAATCGTTGATTCATTTAGTTTTTCTTCAGCGACCAGCGGCAAATATGCTGTTGTGTTCTTCTATCCGCTGGACTTTACTTTTGTCTGCCCTAGCGAACTGATTGCTCTGGATCACCGCATGGCTGAATTTACTAGCCGTGGTGTTGAGGTGATTGCAGTGTCTATAGATTCCCATTTTACCCATAATGCCTGGCGCAATACTCCAGTCAATAAAGGCGGTATTGGTCCTGTCCGCTACACAATGGCAGCCGATATGACCCATAGCATTTGCAAAGGCTATGACGTTGAGGCAGTACCACCCGGCGTTGCTTATCGTGGCACTTTTCTGATCGACAAAAACGGCGTTGTTCGCCATCAAGTCGTCAATGACTTGCCGCTAGGCCGTAACATGGATGAGTTGCTACGTATGATTGATGCCTTGCAATTCCATGAAGAACACGGTGAAGTCTGCCCAGCGGGCTGGAATAAAGGTGATGCCGGCATGAATGCCAGCCCTGCCGGCGTTGCTGAATATTTAGATAAAAACGCAGATAAGCTGTAAACAATCAGAAAATCAAATGACGCATTGCTTTAAAGCAATGCGTTTTGATAATTCAGTTGTTGGTGTTGAGATTACTCAGTAATTTCTTTCTAATAAAATAAGCGGCAACTAGACCGAACAAGGCAGGTATTTGGGTAACAACAATTATTGCCGTGCTTTTTTTAGCTACTGCCGCTGTTAATGCTTTAACCAACGTCAAATCCACCAGAAACCAAGTAATCAAGTAGCCGATTAGCCCAATTATCACCCATTTTGCTGGTGGCTCGCCCACCTTATCTGCCGTCATATAAAACCATATACCGATGCCGAGTGCGGCCAGTTTTGCTAAAAGTAACATGTTCTCTCCTCTTTAAAAGTAATATGACAAATTTATTAAAGTTCTGTGGACAGCCTGAATTTTACAACCATTAATGAATTTATTCACTTGCTTGTTATCCTATTTCCTTATCTTCATAAGATTATTTATATTACCTCAACTTTACCAGTCAAAACCGGAAATAACTTGTGAGAAAAATGACCAAATATTTGTTAGCTGGCTTCTCGGTATTGCTACTTGTCCTCGCCATCGCTGTTTGTCTTATACCTTTTCTTGTTGATCCCAATGACTATAAAACCGACATTGCAGCTTTGATTAAAAATAAGGTCGGACGTGATGTCGAGTTTGAGGGTGATATTACGGTGTCCGTATTCCCTTGGGTAGGCTTGAAGACTGAAAAAATGGTGATTAGCAACAAGCTGGGATTTCAAGAGCTGCCATTTATTACCGTTGCTAAAAGCGACATCAACGTTAAGTTGTTGCCTCTGTTGTCGCAGAAAATCGAAGTAAACACCATCACTTTAGAAGGTTTGACGTTAAATTTGGTTAAGGATAAGCAAGGTGTAAGTAATTGGGCTGATTTAGTTGCACTCAACTCATCAGCATCGTCTGATACTCCTACAACCGCAGCTAAGCCCGATAACCAAAATATCCAACCCCAATCCGCGCTGGCCGCACTGACTGTCGGTGGCATTGCTATAAATAACGCCCAGGTGAATTGGGATAATCAACAAACTGGGGGACGGTTAGAACTAAAAAACATCCAATTCACAGCCGATAAGTTTACCTTTGACGAGCCAGTAAAAATCGATTTGGCGATGGCTGTTTCCGGTGAGGCGGTAAAGTTTGCTGGAGACGTAAAATTAACCACTGCTTTGCGTGTTGATGAAAAACTGGATAATTTTGTGTTTATCGATAGCCATTTGGAATGGCTAGATGCTGTTAAATTAAAGTCTGGTCAGTCATTAGCCGTCACGATTACCGCACCCAATGCAGCCGTCAATGTTACCCAACAAACGCTTAAGTTTTCGGGTTTGCAACTGCAATCTGGTGATCTTAAGCTTGCCGCCGATATCACTGGCGAGCAGTTCTTAGATAAACCAACTTTTCAGGGATCAGTCGTTGCAGCTCCATTCAATCCTAGCGTAGTTATGAAACAATGGGATATTGCTCCTCCCCCCATGAGCGATCCCAAATCCCTGACCAATCTAGGCGCAAGCTTTCTTTTTCAGGCGAATCCTGACCAAGTTGAATTGACGAATCTGGATGTCACCTTGGATAACAGCCACGGCACGGGTTCTGTGACGATTAAAGATTTTACCAACCCTGCGATTTTGTTTGATGCTGTTGTGGACGCGATTGATGTTGACCGTTATTTAGCGCCGTTAGAAAAAGCAAGCAAACCCATAGTAAGCCCTGGTATGGCTATTGCGGCGGGGACTTTTAGCTTGCCGCTGGACTGGCTTAGAAAGCTCGATGCAGAAGGTAAGCTGGCGTTGGGTAAAATGACATTCAATAAGATGACCTTACAAGACCTGCACTTAACCCTCAGTTCAAAAAAAGGCATCGTTAAAGTCGAGCAAACAGCGAAGCAGTTTTATCAGGGTAGTTATTCAGGGAATCTTAATATTGATGCACGTACAGAAAAATCGACTTTAGCGTTGGATGAAAAATTAACCAATATTCACCTTGAACCTTTGCTAAAAGCCATCAAAGGGGAAGCGAAGTTGGGCGGTATTGTTACTTTATCAACCCAATTGCACGGACAAGGCAGTCAGCTAAAAGAAATCAGCTCAAACCTTACAGGTAAGGTCAATTTTTTTTTAAAAGACGGTTTTATAAAGGGCTTCAATCTGCAAAAAATGCTTGAAAACGGTAAACAACTGGTCAAAGGTGGCGCGTTACGCGTAGATTCACAGCACGACCAAACCAATTTTTCCGAAATCAAAGGCACGGCGACCATCAGCAAAGGCTTGCTGCAAAATCATGACCTTATTGCCAATACCGCAAAATTACGCAGCACGGGTAAAGGCAGTGTCAACCTTAATACCGAGGGTGTGGATTACAATATATTGACCAAACTGCTTAAAGCGGAAGCCACCGCCACCACGCCTGAACAAGTTCACGACACGCCTATCGGCATTCATATAAGCGGGACATTTAGCAAGCCGACCTACACACTGGATGTGGCCGCATTATTAACCGATAAAAACAAGGCAAAAATCGAACACTTTCTGGATAAAAACAAAGTAAAAATTGATAAATTAATGGATAAGCTGGATAAGAAACTTGGTCCTGGTGGAGTCGGTGATCTGCTGAAAAAGATTTTCTAGCAGGAATAAGTACCAGTCATGAATCCCGCAACATTTCAGCAAAACGTGTTGGCATGGTTTGACCAACATGGTCGCAAAGATTTACCTTGGCAACAAAATATTAGCCCTTATCGGGTTTGGCTTTCTGAGATTATGCTCCAACAAACTCAAGTTGCCACGGTCATCCCGTATTTCCGGACATTCATTGCCAAGTTTCCCGATGTTGAAAGTCTGGCGCAAGCTCCGATTGATGAGGTGTTACAGATGTGGTCGGGTTTGGGTTATTATGCCCGTGCGCGAAACTTGCACAAAGCGGCGCGGATTATCGGTGAGCAAGGTCAGTTCCCCGATACTTTGGATGGTCTCATGGCGTTGCCGGGCATAGGTCTATCGACAGCCGGAGCTGTTTTAAGCATTGCTTTCAACAAAAGCCACCCTATCCTTGATGGTAATGTAAAACGAGTATTAGCGCGATATAAGGCAATCTCAGGTTTGACGGGCAACAGCCAGGTCATTAAGCAGCTTTGGGAAATCAGCGCTAGGTTTACACCTGATGAGCGAGTGGCTGATTACACCCAAGCCATGATGGATTTAGGCGCGACTGTCTGTACACGAAGTAAACCGTCTTGTGAAGAATGCCCGCTTGCGACGGCTTGTTTAGCATGGAAAACTGAAACGGTAGCTGATTTACCAACGCGAAGAATGACAAAAAAATTGCCCGTCAAGCAATTGATATTTTTGCTATTACACAATAATCAACAGGTTATGCTGGAAAAAAGACCACCTACCGGTATCTGGGGTGGGCTATGGAGTTTGCCGGAGTTTGCCAGTGAGGATGATGCTGAGAATTGGTGTAACCTCAATAACATTGCTATAGACCATCGAAAATCCGGTAATCAGCAACGACATACCTTTTCGCATTACCACTTGGATTACACCCCATTAGTTATCGAAACGAATAGCACAATGGACTTTATCCAGGAAAATGATCGAGTTAACTGGTATAACAACCAACAAATCAAGCAACTAGGGCTTTCTGCACCTATTAAACTGCTATTGCAACAACACTTCAAAGGAGAACAAAAATGACCCGATTAATTAACTGCGTGAAATTAGGCAAAGAAGCCGAAGGTTTGGACGAGCCACCTTTTCCTGGCGCGAAAGGTCAGGAAATATTTGAGAAAATATCCAAGCAAGTCTGGAAAGATTGGCTAAGTAGGCAGACCATGTTAATCAATGAAAATAAATTGGCGAGTTATGATCCTCATGCTAGGGCTTATTTAGCAGAGGAAAGGAATAAATTTTTGTTTGAAGGCAACGACGACATGCCACAGGGCTATGTGCCGCCGAAAGCCTAAGGCAAAGTTTGCTACATCTAAACTGATGTGCTAACGTTCATTCCCGACTTACACGGTTAATATTTCCTGTGTATTTTACTCGACTGTGATGGTGCGGTAGATCTTGAACAGGTTCTAAGAAGTATTACCTGTTCGATAAATAGTAAAGAGCAATGATTAATGTCGTTGCAATTCAGTTTTTCTAACTCAAACTCAATATCAACTTCAAGGAGTTCTATTAATGAAAACATTTGCAACTATGGCAACTATTGTGTTGGCAACACTCACAGGATGTGCTTCTATGCCACAGAACGCGGTACAAACAGGCGGTGCAAGCTTGCCAGCAAGTACGATGTCCAGCCAACTCCCTGCGGTTGTAACACCCTCTATGGGTACGGTAGCAGGACAATTACCGTCAGTTGGAACTGCTGCAAGCACGGTCGGTAGTATTGCTGGTGCAACACCTGCGACTGCCCAAGCACCTAGTTTGGTAGGCATTCTGGTTCAGCAGCTAGGAATTACGCAGCAACAGGCAACTGGCGGTGCAGGTTCTATCTTTTCCATGGCTCAACAAAGCATGAGTCCATCCAGTTTCGGTCAAGTCAGCCAAGCTGTACCAGGGATGTCGCAATTACTCTCAGCAGCACCTGCCTTGGGTGGATCTGGTAGCCTTATTGGCAGTGCAGCTAGTGCTCTAGGTGGCGGTAGCAGTCTGGGTAATATGGCCGCATTGGCAAGTTCATTTCAGAGCTTGGGCATGGATTCCGGCATGATGAGCCAGTTCATCCCCGTCATCTTGCAATACGTACAAGGTCAGGGTGGTTCTACTACCATGAGCTTGTTGCAGGGTGCTTTGATGCCTTGATCGAAATAAATCGTGTTTGATGCCATTAAGTTAAGCGCGTTTGCATAAGGTAACATCTAAAATCCCCAAAAAATCACTGGGACTGCCTACAAAGATGTAGGTAGTCAATACAGGGCGGTGGCACTGTTCCTGCGTTGTCTGCATTCAGTATTTCTTTATTGTCATTAAAAACATAGCATTTGTCTTCATTTAGACGTTAAAAAATGCAATTCATCCACAAATGGCTAAAGCAAAAGTGACCGCATGGTGTGAAAATTCAATTGGTTATTTTTTGTGCAAAGGTGGCGACGTACAAAATGCGAATCAAACAGGATTGTTGTCTTCAGTTTATAGCAATGGATGTGGTTTTTACGTCACGCCTGAAACTCTTTGGCAAGTTGCGATTGTCTTTACAGTTCGCCGCGTCATAAGGCAAACTTGGCTCAACGACCGCGACCAGTTTTTACAGCCTACTAAGCCATTATCCGATGAATTCAAAACCGACTGCTTAATTTGGATGTTGTTTAATGGCAGCAACTTAACAGCCAGCGCCAACGACCTTGAATGGAACGGCAAGAAATGGAACATCGTCAACCACTTCATCCCTTATACCGAGACGGAAGTCAACGCGCCAGACCGTTTTGAATCTGACTTTATGGTGCAATACCTGGCGGCGTTGCAAGCCAAGCAGGTGGAGTGCGTAGACACGTCTACGCAAGCAGCGTCTACGCACGCTGCACGCGGCGACATGTCGCCGCACTCCAGCATTTCCCTAGAAGCACAGGCGGTCTTGGATGCCGGACGAGTGTTATGGCAAGCGTATTTCGCCGAAACCGACGTGCGTAGCGTCCGTGATGAATTGAAGTTGAACCGCGCCGATGTGGGCTGGTATCAAATTCGCAATGCGCTCAAAGCGCGTAATGCCAGCGGCGATAACGTAGCCATTGATTTTAAGCCGTTTGAAACGGCATACAAAACTTTGAGCGACAAACTGCAACCGCAAGTGTTTGAGTTAGGCTTTTTGCGGGCTTGATTTATGCTTAAATATAGAATGCTTGTTCCCAAGCTCCAGCTTGGGAACACACACCTTGGAAGCTCTAGCTTCAAGCATTAATAAAGGAAGCCAGAGCTTCCAAAAATAGCATTCCCAAGCCGGAGCTTGGGAACGAGCGTAATCTGGAGATTGTGAACGAGCATTAAACTAGCGTAAGATAATCACATGCCAAGAAGCCGTTACCGCATTTTAAACAAGGACTATCCGCATTTCATGACGGCAACGGTTAACCGTTGGCAACCGCTGTTCACGCGCACGGAGGTAGTGGATATCGTGCTGGATTCCTGGCGGTTTTTGCAGCGGGAGGCTGAGTTCCAGATCTACGGCTACGTCATCCTGGAAAACCACTTGCATCTTATTGCCGCATCGACGGATTTAAGCCGGGATATGCAGCGGTTTAAAGCCTACAGCGCCAAGCAGATCATCGCTTTTCTGGAGCAGCGCCAGGCTGCGAATATACTGGAGCTGCTGGCATTGTTTAAACGCACGCACAAAACGGAAAGCACTTACCAGGTCTGGGAAGAAGGCAATCATCCGCAATTAATTGAATCCGAAGAGGTAATGCGGCAAAAGCTGGATTATATCCATCAAAATCCAGTAAAACGCGGCTATGTCGATTTGCCGGAGCATTGGCGTTATTCAAGCGCACGGAATTATGCTGGGCAGGAAGGGTTGATCGAGATAGTGCGGGCATGGTGAAGGACGGCGATGTTAGGTTAATCCTGATTCCTAAGTTCCGTTCTATGCTCGTTCCCAAGCCCCAGCTTGGGAACAAGCATAGCGATGGGCTTGGGAGCGAGAAAATCTCACTTCAGATTGTAAACACACTGCTCATCCCCGTAGCTAAAAGCATAAGGGTTGACTATTACAAAGGCTTAAGTATAGTGCTGGGATTATTGAGTGACTGTTGGGGATGTGTGTGCGTTTAACCACAAGAGGCAGATATGCGGTAACAGCGTGCTTGACTTGGCATTTCATGGCAGGGATAGGGCGGTTACCTTGAATGAAATCGCAGCACGGCAAACTATTTCGTTATCGTACTTGGAGCAACTTTTTGCCTGTTTACGCCGTGCGGGTATGGTGCAAGGGGTGCGTGGGCCGGGTGGGGGTTATCAGCTATGCCTTAAGGAGAGTGAAATTAGCGTTGCGGATATAATTGCCGCCGTTGACGAACAAATTGATGCCACACGTTGCGGAGGAAAATCCAATTGCCAAGGCGATCAGGCGTGTTTGACGCACGATTTGTGGACAGGTTTAAGCACACAAATCAGGGATTATTTAAAAGACATTAGTCTCGCAGAATTGCTGGAAAAGCAACATGTACAGGAAGTAGCCAAACGCCAGCACCAAAATGTCCAACAAATAATCCAAATACAAAGGAACAAGGCAGGGACGATACGGGAAAATGATCTATTTTGATCATAATGCCACCACCCCAATTGATGATCGGGTGCTTGAAGCCATGCTGCCGTTCTTGACGACGTTTTATGGTAATCCTTCCAGTTTATATCGGCACGGAAGGCTGGTTAGGAGCGCGATTGATTCAGCCAGGGAGCAAATAGCCGCGTTAGTTGGGGCGCAGCCCACGCAGCTTATCTTTACCAGTGGTGGTACGGAAGCTAACAATCTTGCTTTGACAGCTATAAAACCTCAAGCCAAATTAGCAATTTCTGCTATTGAACACACTTCCATTAGCGAACCAGCCGACAATCTGGCTAGGTTAGGTCACGAATTGAAGTTAATTGGCGTTGATCGTAATGGGCTTGTTAGCCAAGATGCGATTGATGAAACCCTACAATACCATCCTTATCTGGTTTCCATTATGCTAGCAAATAACGAGACAGGCGTTATTCAGGATATTGCCCGTTATGCACAACAGCTAAGAGATAAGGGCATTCTCGTTCACACTGATGCCGTGCAAGCTTTGGGTAAAATTACGGTACTCTATAATGAGTTGGGTGTGAACATGATGACCATATCCAGCCATAAAATTTATGGGCCTAAAGGTTGTGGCGCATTAATTTTTGACAAAGAAGTTAGCTTAAAAGCACTGTTTTTGGGCGGTGGACAAGAGCAAGGATTTAGGGCAGGGACGGAAAATAGTCCCGCCATAATAGGCTTTGGTAAAGCGGCGGAACTTGCGGGTGCAGAACTTGCCCAACGTGCGGCACATTTGCTAAAGCTAAGAAATCTATTGGAAGATCGCTTAACGGCTATTCCTGGCATTTCCATTTTTGCAAAAGAAGCACAAAGATTGCCGAATACTGTGCAATTTGGAATTGAGGGAATGGATGGTGAAATGTTGCTCATGAAGCTCGACCAGAAAGGCATAGCGGTATCCAGCGGTTCCGCCTGTGCCAGTGGTGGCGGTAAGCCAAGTCCAGTGTTGGCAGCAATGGGCGTAGCATCAGAACTTGCTAAAAGTGCAATCCGTATCAGTTTAGGAAAAACGAATACGGAAGCGGAAATTATCGAATTTACTAATTTATTACAAGCCCTGGTAATCCCAGGCTAGAGGTGGTTTATGGCAGTATCATTAACAGAAAGCGCGGCTCGTCAGATTACAAGACAGTTGGAAAAACGCGGCAAGGGTGTGGGTTTAAAACTGGGTGTCAGAAAATCCGGTTGTTCCGGTTATGCCTATATCTTGGATTATTCTGATGCCGTAGCGGACGATGACGCAGTTTTTGAAGATTTCGGGGTGAAGGTCATCGTGCAACAAAATGACCTGCCGTTTATTGACGGCATACAACTCGATTATCGCAGGGAAGGCATTAATGAAGCGTTTCAGTTTAATAACCCGAATGTCACGGGTGAGTGTGGTTGCGGTGAGAGTTTTACGGTTAACTAATTGTTAAGGCTGTTCACATAAAAAAACCCAGCTTGGTCATAATAACCAAGCTGGGTGTGTTTTAGCAAACGAATAAAAGTAATTCTGCTTGAATAATTTGAAAAGTTTATGCTGCTACGTTACGCCGAATAGACTTACGTTTCATACCTGTTAAACCCATCAAAGCTGAACCAAATAACCAGATTGCTGCAGGAACTGGCACAGGCTTAAGATCATAATCAACTACAAGTTTCGCATTTTTGTACCAAAAATCGCCACAAGCAGCTTTAACAGTAGCACTAAATTGACCATCAACAATTGATAAGTAGTTTGCTACGTTAATGTTTAGGTCATACCATTTGAACTCATTAATTTCAATTGGGCTGCCGTAGATGCCTGGTATACCTTCAATGTTAACGATTTTTGCTTGTTCTAGGGGATCTTGTTGCGTACGTCTATTGGTATCATCGTTACAATGAGAGCTTGTTCCCCCCTGTTCTGAGCAATGATTTCCATAATAATCATCCACAGCCAAAAGCCACAATTTAGCAGAATTAATTGTCAGATTATTTCCCAAATTGTATAAGCTGCTGTAATTGATATTAAATGTTTTTGAACCACCTTCATTTAAAAATTTTGGTGCCCAAGCGGTATCACTTTGGCTGGTTGTTGCCCAAAAACTTTGTGTTGCTGCTGAACTTACTGAAGAAAAAAGCCCCAGTATAATAGTTGCGAGGAAATAGTATTGCCTTTTCATAAAAACTCCTTAAAACATCAGTTAAAAACACTATGCAACCCAGCTATCTTCGATAATCATCCCTAAGACCTGAAGTTTTCCGACCTTGTTTTTCAACAAGTGTGGCTTTGTTACATCAATAATCATTGTGGCGCACAACGGCATTGTTTTAGTGCGTAAAGTCTTCTTAAAAGCTTTATTAATTATTGATGGCTCTATTTTAATGAATTTAAAATGTAAGAAAATACGTACGAATACCTATATCAAGCTGTTTTTTAAAACTAGGTTTTTTGTACAGTTCTTGGCAACCCTAATAGATAACATTCATTACATTAAAGTTGTTATATGAAGCCCCTCGCCCTAGTTATATCGTTAGGGGAGGGGGTATACCGGTTTCCGTAAGGTAATAGAGATCATTAGCTCATTATTAAAATCAGCTTATTAAGATTTACGCTTAACGCCAAGTAATCCGAGCAAACCGGAGCCAAATAACCAAAGCGCAGCAGGGACAGGAACATTACTGACTTCGTCGTTTTCCTCTTCCTCTTCATCGTCGTCGTTTTCTTCATCCTCACCACCATCCTTCTTTTTGCACAATTTAGGAATGGTATCGTAGCGATCTTTAATTTCGCTGAGGTTTTTGACATCATAGTTAGTATATTTAACCTCATGGTCGACAGGGTTATGGTGCTGTCCAAACTGAGTCGATACTGGCTGACTCCAACTTTGGTTGTGTCCAGAGTTATGATTTTGACCAAAAGCCTGATGCTTAAAGTTTGACGCAAACGTTGCTGTGGTAAAACAAGCCAGTAGCAGTGTAGTGATTAAAAATAATCGTATTTTCATGGCGTTCTCCAAAAAATAAATACCATTAAATGATACAAATGTGAGTGTGTAATGGCTGAGTTCTAAATCTAACGGTTTGCAGGCTTTATCAGTAAGGTATCCAGTTATATCGGTAAATATGACTGGATCTGTACGATAAAGCTATGTAACCGAAGGGACTAAACAGTTGCTGTATGAGATTTTTTTCTCATGCCCAGTAACCCCATTAAAGCAGAACCAAATAACCATACGGCGGCTGGGACGGGGACGGATGAGACATTATTGTTTAATATAGATGCAGACGATACATTGTTGATGTCTAATGCATAAAAGCTGGTGAGATCATCAAAACCTTCATAAAAGGTAGACCACACAATTTCCTTTAGGGTTGGGCTTTGGGTTAAATCAGTACCAAATTGTGCTAAAGCGACAATGTAATTGCCGGCATCAAGATTCCAGGTTATCAGCGAGTCATACAGTCCATCATCAGTACTGATATCATCGTTCATGCTTATCCAAGTTCCAGTACTATCGAAAAGCACAAGTAAAGGATCAAACCCACCGGCTGCATATGATGATGTACGAATAGTTACATCACTGGTTGAATCAACAGTAAAACTAAATGTTCTAAAATCGTCATCATGATCTAAATTGCCAGTAAACGAAAAATTTGCCGCATTAACCCCAAAAGAACTTAACAATATTGCAATAAATAATAGGTGTTTCATTTTTAACTCCGAGTTGAATGAATAGGCATAAAATCTACCTAAGCCAAATATCAGCCTCAAAAAACTGCCTTCTTGGCATTAAATTGCGGCTATGTCATTTACTCTTTGAGGTCTGCTTACGATGCTGGATCTTTAAGTGCGATGTTGATCGCATTTAATTTCCGCGTAAGCTTTTTCATTAAGCATGGGTAAATTTTACGGAGTTAGAAAATTAAAAAATATTCGTACGAATACCTAAGTACGAATACCTAAGTACGAATACCTATATGGCAGAAATTTATGTTGTTAGCTGGAAAGTAAGAGTGAAGGGCGAACGGGATTTTGGATTACTCTCCCTTTGGAGAAGGTAACGATGAGTGCTTATTGGGATGGGTATAGATAAGTTTGGTTCGATGTAAATCTTAATGTGAAAATTCAGCGTTTTCCATAGTGCAGCAGCATACACGGCAACAGCAACAAATTCAGCAAGGTAGAAGAAAATAAGCCACCGATGATAATTGCCGCCATTGGCCCCATGATTTCTGAGCCCGGATTGTCACTGCTGAAGGCAATCGGGAACATGGCTAAGGCGGTGACCAGGGCGGTCATTAAAATGGACGGCAAGCGTTCTTGCGCGGCCAAGGTGATGGTTTCAAGATGCCAGGTTTTGCCTTCGTGATCGACCAAATACTGGCAGTGCGACAATAGCATGATGCTGTTACGTACAGTGATGCCGAATAAGGTAATAAAACCCACAATAGAACCCACTGATAAAGGCGCTCCGGTCAGGATAACCGCCGCGATGCCTCCGATAAGCGCAAAAGGCAGGTTGGCGAGGGTGAGCAATACCTGCCGAAGATTGCCGATGGCTATAGTTATTAGTATCAACACACCAGCACCAGCCAACAAGGAGTGCAGGATGAGTTTGGTACGCGCCTTTGCTTGCTCGACGGCTGTGCCGGTAAACTCAGGATAGGTATCCGCCGTAAAAGCGATTTCCTTGAATACACGGGATTTCAGTGTTTGCATAAAATTGTCCATATCGCCATCAACGATATTGGCGGTGATGGTTTGTTTGCGCTGTGAATTCTGGCGCAGGATATTGTAACGTCCGGTGTTAGGCTTGATGTCAGCGACTTGCGCCAATCGTATGATAGTTCCATCCAGGGTTTTGATGGGTAAGTCACTGATGGGTAAGATATTCGTCTTTTGTTGTGGCAACAAGGTGACGGCAATATCAAATACCTTATTCCCCTCAAACAGCTTGCCCACCACGGTCGTTTCATACGCGCTTTGCAAACAAAGCATGACTTGTTCCGGCGTTACTCCCCAAGTAGTAAGTTGATTCATATTCAAATGCACCTGCACAAACGGTGTGCCTGGCGGCGAACGTACCTGGACATTACTCGCACCTGGAATAGCTTTGATGATTTCGGCAACAGCCTGCGCTTTTCCATCAAGTGTATTCAAATCGTTGCCGAAAATATTGACGACCACAGGCGATGTGTAACCGGAGATAGTTTCATCCACGCGCTCGATCAAAAAAGTATTGGCTTCAAAGCCAATGCCTGGAAATTTGCCCAAGATGCTTCTAAGCCCGTCTAATATCGCTTGTTGTCCTGCCCCTGAATTCGGTTTCAGCCGAATTTCGTATTCGCTGTAATGGCTACCGTAGGTATCGGCTCCGCGTTCTGCTCGTCCCGCCCATTGTGATACCGATTCCACACCCGGAATCGCCATGAATTGTTGGGTAAGTTGGCTGCCAATGCGGATGGATTCCGCCAATGAAGTGCCAGGAATGCTGGCGGTGTGGACGATATAATGGCCTTCGCGCAATTCGGGCAGGAATTTGTGGTCGAGCGTAAAGAAAGCCAATAAGCCTGTTAAGCAAGTGACGATGCTTATTATTAAGATCGGCTTGAAATGTCTATTTGCCGCTAGCAGCCATTTCCCGTAGAAATTTTTGAGGACTTTTATCAACGGCGGTTCTGTCGTATCCAGATCATAACGGCCTAATAGGGCATGGCAAAGTGCGGGGGTTAAAGTCAACGCAACCAGCAAAGACAGTAAGATAGCCAATATATAAGAATAACCGAGCGGTGCAAACAACCGTCCCGCTACGCCATCCAAGGTCAATAACGGCACAAACACCAACGCCACGATAAAGCTGGCATAGACGACAGAGCCGCGCACTTCCAGCGATGCGGCGTTAATCACGTCGTCTATGGGCAAAGGTTGGGGCAATAAGCGATTTTCCCGCAGCCTTCGGAAAATGTTTTCGGTATCGATAATCGCATCATCGACGACTTCACCCAATGCAATCGCCAAGCCGCCCAATACCATGATATTGAGGTTGACACCCGCCTCCAGCAGCACTATCACTGCACCTAATAAGGAAACAGGGATCGCCAATGCAGAAATAATGGCGGCGCGGACGTTAAATAGGAACAAGTACAGGATAATCAACACAAACAAGCCACCGATCAACAGATGCCTGGACAGGTTGCTTATTGACCGTTCGATATAGTCGGCAGGGCGAAATAAATGCGGGTAAAAGTTGATGGCTTGCTTGCTAAGGGTAGGGGTAATCTCCTCTAACACGTTTTCCAGCGATTTGGAAACCGATAAGGTATTGGCCCCATACTGGGCGATCACCATGATGACAATGCCCGGCTTGTCCATGATCTGTGCCGCACCAATCGCTGGTTTAGGCGCATAGATGATGGTCGCCACTTCACCTAGCGTGATGTTGGCACCTTTATCGCGCTTGACGATGACTTTCGAAAATTGTTCGGGCGTGGTCGGTAATCCTGTCACCTGTACAGTAAAACGCTGGTTAAGGTTCTCGATAAAACCGCTGCCTTGGATGTTTGCCGCTAATGTAGCCGCTTGGATAATTTCATCCAAGGAAAGGCCAAAGCGTTGCAGTTGCACAGGATCGACCTGTATTTGCAGTTGCTTGATGTCGCCACCAAACACATTGACATCGGCAATGCCCGGAACAGCGAGAAGGCGGGGGACAATCGTCCAATCAACCAGGCTGCGTAATGCCATCAGATCAACGCGTTCCGAGCTTAGTCCCAAGGTCAATACCGTGGAGGAAGAAGAGGATAAGGGCAAGACGATGGGCGCAATACCGTTTGGTACGTGTGTCGATAAATTCGCCAGCCGTTCATTGATAAGCTGCCGATTGCGGTAAATGTCGCTGTTTTCTGGGAAGGTAGCGGTAATGATCGACAAACCCTGAATCGACTCCGAACGCACGGATTGCAGTCCAATCACTCCGCTGACCGCCAGTTCAACCTGCTGGGTCACTAACAGCTCAACTTGCTCGGAAGAAAGCCCTGGCGATTCCGTCTGGATAATGACCTGCTTGGGCGAGAATTCAGGAAAAATATCCAGCCCCGCCGTCGCAAAACGGTAACCGCCAACCAGCAATATTAACGTGGCAATGGCAATCACAACGCCGTAATAGCGTATGGAAAATCGGATCAGGCTGGCAAGCATGGATGGTTTTGCTGGGTTATAGAGGTAGATAAAGCAATATTTTATCTTGTAATACCTACCTAGGACTAAAAGTATTAGGGCTGTTTGAGTTGCGAAAAAAGCCAACACACTGAGACTAGGTGTTTATACGGATATTTTTACAAATGACTAGGCGATATAGTAGCCCCGAATCTAAAGAACCAGCCGCAAGGCAGCACGGATGCAAGGCAGTAAATAAGTTAAGGATTCAAGGATATCTTGTTATTGACAAGATACAGGCAAGATTAAGGAAAACAATGGATTTGCCTGATAAATGGAGTGGAACAGGGTTCTTAGATTTTAGGATGGGGCTAGAGAAGTATATGGATATTCTTATTAGACGGATTTAATAAACTAGAACCAAAGTTAAGGAGTTTAGCGGTAGGTACAAGACTAAAAAAGATGAAAAGTAGTTAGATTCTGTGATTTTGGAATTCAAGATTAGAGAAAAATAGCGGGATGTTAGTTTTGGATATCACCGTAAAAAACTGGGGTAACTAGGTAATCGTACGTATATTCAATGGGTCTGCAAACCTTTAACCTATATCCAAGTTAAATACTTAACCAAGGAAGAGCAAGGACAAGCAGCATTAAGGAGTTTTAGTGGGGTGACTAGGTAATCGTACGTATATGAAACACATTTACAAAGCTTTAATCTATCCCCAAGGTTAAGAACTTAACCAGCAACAAAAAGGACAAGTATATTTTTAGGGAGCTTTAAGGAAGTGGCATCGTGGATCCCCCTCTATGCCGCATAGCTACACTCACTGCGAGGTGGGGTCGGAAAGCTACAGGTCTTTACAATTAAAGATGGCTGAGTTGCAAATTTTTATTTTTTATAACTTGTTATTATTTTTTGGAGAGACTTATATGAAAAAATTATTAGTTGTTTTAAGTTTGGCAATGGCAGCGTTCTCGTTTCAAGCAAGTGCTGCTACATTGAATTGGGTTTCAACTCCTGTAGGTGCTACAGCTATACAGGTAAATCCTGGTAGTCTTTATGGTGCTAGGAATCCTGCTGGGAATCCAGTGCTACCAGGAAGTTTAGTTGATGACAATTGGACTTTTATGTTGTCTGCTTTTAGCCAAGTTCAAGTTGGTGTTTCGTCTTTGCCTGGATTAGCATCATGGTTGACTGCGGAATTACTTGACAGTACCAATGCTCTTGTGGCATCGATTGGTGTTAATGGAGCGATATGGCGTGATGTTTTGGGAGCAGGTGAATATACATTACATTTGTTCGGAACAGCACCTTTGGGTCAACCCAGTTATGCATTAAGTGTTGAAACCCCAATCCCTGCTGCAGTCTGGTTATTCGGTTCTGCTTTGATGGGCTTGACAGGACTTTCACGCCGCAAGAAAGCCTAAGCTTAAACGCTAACGGTTTTTAAGAAAGGGAGGCTTGCCTCCCTTTTTTTGTGGCTATTTGCCCACTAGCTCTGGGACAGGTTTGTAATCCAAAAACTGGTGTGACTAGGTAATCGTACGTATATGAAATACAGTTATAAACCTTTATGCTATCCCCAAGATTAAAAAACTTAACCAGAACAAAAAAGGACAAGATGGATTTCAAGGAGCTTAGAGTGAAGTTGAACAACGATTCATCGTTCCACAGGGCTACACTTACTGCGAAGTAGGGTCGGAAAGCTACAGGTCTTTACCAATAAAAGATGGCTGAGTTGCAAATCAATATTTTAGAACTTGTTATCTATTTTTGGAGAGATATATCATGAAAAAATTATTAGTTGTTTTAAGTTTGGCAATGGCGGCATTTTCGTTTCAAGCAAGTGCTGCTACCTTGGCTTGGGTGGATATTATTTCTGATCAAGATGATGTCATTTATCGCTGACCCTCCTAGAGCGCATCCAGCTTCGATAAAAGTGCCTGGTAAACCGCTTTGAACAATTGCTTTGCAGGTGTCAGCAATGCTGGCGAGTTTCTTTTCAGTCAAATAGGTTAAATTATTTGATCGAATACGGGATATTAATTCAATTTCCTTATGATCCAACCGCGATAGTGAGCTTGGCACTTCAGATTGAAACAGGTCCTTTAAAATCACTTTAAGTCGTTGAAACATCGTTATCTTTTCCTAAACAAGGTAAATTAAAACGAAAAGAAGAGCCAAGAATGCGCTAAATGGCGTACGAGATCCGTGTTTTCGTTCTATATTTCTGACCAGCGGTGCGGAAAGTGGACGTAGCCATAGGAATTGGGAAGCACGGGACGCCCTCGCACAGTACCCTGTTCTACATCAAAAAAAGCCGCTCCTTCAAGATGATCCTGTAACGCATGATTACCTGATAACGCCACATTAATTCTATATCGACCCGGCATTAACAGCAGCTCTTCCAAATCACAAACAAAAAAACCGCTTGATTGTTTGGAGGGGCTGTCCAGTTCACTACGATCTGCGCTGCTAAATGTTGCAATTGCTTGTCCTTGTTGCTCATAAATAGTGAAACGGCATTCAAGACCAAGACAATCGCCTTCAAAATCAATTTTAATTTTTACGGGGTCTCCCACTTGAAATAGACTCTCTGTATTGCCACTGCCCTCTTTAGCTCTATGTAAAGTTACTCGTGAAACACGCACTTTGCCACCACCACGGCGGTCAGTTCGATGCAGTAAATTATCATCTTTAGCTTGTTCTAACGATGTTAAATACGCATTCACAGTATTACTAATAGAATCATTATTGGATACACTGCCTTGTGTGAGAAATATGCCTCGATCACACAATGCCTGCACCACCGCCATATTGTGGCTGACAAATAAAATGGTACGCCCTTCCTTGCTTACATCTTCCATTTTACCCAGGCATTTTTTTTGGAATTGTGCATCACCAACTGCCAACACTTCATCCACAATTAAAATCTCAGGTTCTAAATGTGCAGCTACAGCAAATGCCAATCTTACATACATGCCCGACGAGTAGCGTTTTACGGGGGTATAGAGGAATTTTTCCACTTCTGAAAAAGCAACAATTTCATCAAACTTGCGTTTGATTTCGACTTTGCTCATACCCAGGATTGCGCCGTTGAGAAAGATATTTTCTCTACCGGAAAGTTCGGCATGAAAGCCGGTGCCAACTTCCAGCAGGCTGGCTACACGACCTTCAATAGTAATTCTGCCACGGGTTGGTTCGGTTATGCGGCTCAAGATTTTAAGTAAGGTCGATTTGCCTGCGCCGTTACGCCCTATGATGCCAACTCGGTCGCCTTGATTTATTTCAAAGGACACGTCGTTAAGTGCCCAAAAATCTTCGTGTTCTGGGTCAGCAGTGTTTGATTGTTTTGTAAAACGTTTGCCGACTGACTTAAAGCCATCAGTAATAGCATCACGTAATGTGCCATGTCTGTTTCGACCACTGGTTTGATGACTAATGACGTATTTTTTGCTGAGGTTCTCGACCTTAATGATAGGGTTAGACATGGTTAAATAATATCCGCGAAAGTGCGTTCTGTATTACGAAAATGCCAAATCCCACTAATCAGCAGTAACAATACAATTCCAATAGAGAGCATAAATCCTGGCCAGTACATTGCCGTGTTTTGTCCTAAAATAGCCCAACGGAAACCGTCTATCACGCCTACCATAGGGTTTAGCGAATACAATAACCGCCATTGTTCAGGGACAATAGCGCTGCTAAAGCCAACTGGCGATACATATAAGCCGAATTGCACGACAAAGGGAACAATAAAACGAAAATCGCGGTATTTGATGTTAAGTGCGGAAAACCACAGCCCACCACCCAGTGCGGCGGCAAACGCCAGCATGATTAAGAATGGCAGCATCAGCATGCCCCATGTGGGTACAAATTTATACCAGATCATCAATGCGATCAGAATAGTAGAAGAAATCAAAAAATCGATAAAACTGACAACTACGGCACTGGCAGGTACGATTAAACGCGGAAAATAGACCTTAGAGACCAGATTAGAATTGCTAATCAAGCTGTTACTGCATTCTGACAAGGCATTGGCAAAAAACTGCCAGGGCAACATGGCGGCAAATACGAGGATGGGATAAGGCACATCGTTGGAGGGCAGTTTAGCCAGTTTGCCAAAAATTATGGTGAATACGACCATCGTTAATAGCGGTCTAATGAGTGCCCAGAGGATACCAATCACGGTTTGTTTGTAACGCACCAGAATATCGCGCCACGCTAGAAAATAAAATAATTCGCGGTATCGCCAGAGGTCTTTCCAGTATTGGCGGTCGGCTCTTCCGGCTTCAATAATAAGCTTGGGTTTGGCTGTGGAATTGCTTTCATAATCGCCGAGTTCAGTTTTGCCTGCCGATTTTTTAGTCATTATCCTGGCTAATAAGATAAGCACAAGGATGCTTAAAAATGCGATTAGCAAAGGCAGGTTTTCGGTAGCAAAAAAATTTATTCCAAGGAGTGTTTCTAAGTTCACTACGTTATCCTAATTACTTTGTAAATCGATTTAGTGCGTTAAATATGGAGCTAGAATGCCCAGTGACTAACCTGCTTGAGTTAGGTCATGGCAAGTTATGAGTCGCTTATGGGGTAGGCAATCGACAAAAACCAAGGGTTAGACCATCCCAGAATGCTAAACTGAAACCCACAATTAGGCAATATTTCTTTAACTAGATACCAATTAAATGGGTGGTTTACGCAGAACATGGATGGGTAGGTAAAAAACCAACTCGATTGAACGCGCAACGTTTAAATTGTAGGCTAATTTAGGTTTAAATGTAAGGAGCTCTAAAAATTCAATATCATTTCAAGGTTGGCACACGCAGATTATCCTCGCTATCCTATTTTGTGGGTGACTGGCTTTCTTTAATGGCTCAATCTGGTATCTTGGTCTCTTGATGATGGTTTAAAAAATGAATTGCACTTGAGTTGAATGTAAGAGCTGTTAAACTGAAATACAGGCAAAGTTTTGATAAAGTCTAAATTTTCTGGTAGAAAAATAATAAAGCAATAAAAGAAAAACACATGAACAAAGCAATCATATTAACAGGCATTACCACCACTGGAACCCCGCATTTGGGCAATTATGTCGGCGCAATAAGACCTGCCATCGCAGCCAGTAAGGATCAAAACGCACAGCCTTTTTATTTTCTGGCTGATTACCACGCCTTAATTAAATGCCAAGAACCGGAGCGAGTGCGGCGATCTAGCCTGGAAATTGCGGCAACTTGGTTGGCATTGGGTTTAGATACCAATAATGCGGTTTTTTATCGCCAGTCAGACGTTCCTGAAATTCTGGAATTGACTTGGATGTTGACTTGCGTGACTGCCAAGGGCTTGATGAACCGATCTCATGCTTATAAGGCCGCCGTTGCCGATAACGAACAAGGCGGCGAGAGCGATCCCGATAAAGGCATTACGATGGGTTTGTTCAGCTATCCCGTGTTGATGGCGGCGGATATATTAATGTTTAACGCCAATAAGGTGCCTGTCGGCAGAGATCAAGTGCAACATATTGAAATGGCAAGGGATATTGCAGGGAGATTCAATCATATTTACGGCGAACATTTCACGCTACCCGAAGCCGTGCTAGATGAGAAGGGCGCGACCTTATCAGGGCTTGATGGTCGCAAAATGAGCAAAAGTTACAACAACACAATCCCCTTATTCGAGCCTGAGAAGAAGCTGAAGAAACTGATTAACAAGATCAAAACGAATTCCTTGGAACCAGGTGAACCTAAACAAACCGACGGTTGCACTTTGTTTAGTATTTATCAGTCCTTTGCTACGACGGATGAAGTCGAACAAATCCGTCAACGCTATGCAGAAGGTATAGGCTGGGGTGAAATGAAGCAGGTGCTGTTTGAGCATGTTAACGAGCAGATTGCGCCAGCACGGGAACAATACGATGCCTTGATGGAAAAACCCGACCATATTGAAGAACAATTACTGGAAGGCGCGAGAAAAGCACGAGCAATTAGCAGCCCCTTTATCCAGAAATTACGTAAAGCCGTAGGAATTAGCAGGATTACATTGTGAGCATATATAACAAAACAAAATTTAGCGATTGGTTAAGGAAATGCCTATTGTTTATTCGCCGTGACCCTTGGATTTGGGTGGTTTATATCCTGTTTGTGGCGATAATTTTATGTGTCGGTAGGGTTTCTTATGCGTTGGGGATTTTTTCTGCCGTCGTTTCCCTGTTTGTGGGTGTCGGCGTAGCAAAATATATCGATATGAAACATTCGGACACCGGTTCAGTCGGGTTTGTATGGGCTATTAAGAAAAGTTTGCCCTTAGCTATTATCATGGGGCTTATGATTGTCCTGTGCTGGTTTATATTCTCTGCGCTAGCCAATATTCTCAATGGTCAAGCAGAAATGATTAGCTACTTTTTCTTCGATTGGCAGTACACATCCCAAAACCTAAGAGGCAGAGACAGTCGTGAACTGGCTATTTGGCTATATGGCTATGCCAATATCTCCCTGATCTTCACCTTATTGATGCTCGCCACTTTTGCCAGTTGGTACAGTTATCCCTTGATGTTGTTTAAGGATTATAGCTGGAGCCAAGCTAAGGAAGTGGGCAGACAAGAGTCCGCAAAACAAAAGCAAGCGTACTACAAAACCCTGGCATTTCTCGTATTTGAGGCGCTATTGTGTACGGAAATAACACCGTGGCTGACACCGGTTTTGTATGTGCTGACATCGACGTTTATGTTTGTGTCATACAAGAATATTTTTGAAAGGACATGAAGGTTATAGCAAAAGCAATCCGCTAAACTGTTCTGATAAAGCAATTAGATTATCTTTCGGCAACTGAATGGTGAGGTGAATCTGTTCAGCGAAATTTTGATTGATAATTTCGCCGTCCATTTTGTTCAATTGATGCTCAAACGCGGGTAGTTGTTTGTAATCCAGTGTCAATCGCCGTTCCACCAATTCGATAAAGCGATGTAACTCAGCACTTTCGATAACTCGTTTAGCGGTATTGCTGTAGGCGCGAGTTAATCCGCCTGCACCCAGTTTGATGCCGCCAAAGTAGCGGATCACGACCAGCAAGACATTGATTAACTCTTTGCCTTCCAAATGTTGGAAAATCGGTTTTCCGGCAGTTCCGCTGGGTTCACCTGCATCGTTAAAACGACTGATAAAGCCGTTAGCGGTTTTGATGCGATAAGCAAAAACGATATGACTGGCATTAGGATGGTCGAGATGGCATTGCTTGAGACTATCGCCGACCTCAGCTTCATTCAAACAAGGCGCGATCAAGCCGATAAAGCGTGATTTTTTTATCGAGTCTTCTATGGAATACTTTGATTTGATGCATTGCATAGATAATTGCTAACCGGCGATGGGTAGTGATGCCGTTTTAGAATCTCCCACCCTCAGTACATTTCGTTGGGGTGACGAATGCACCCCAACAGAATAACAATTATCAACGAATGCAAGGGGTTGGCGACACCCAAGCGATTTTTTATCAGTCCAGCAACTCTTTCGGAATATTACCGCCGTTTTGGGCGAGTTTTTGGAGGACGGTTTTGTGCAGCCACATATTCATTTGGGCGGAGTCACCCATTTTGTCTGCTGGGCAGCCCAGTTCAGCAGCCAGTTCTTTACGGGAGGACAAGCTGCTATCCAGCCCTAACAGCTTTAACATATCGACTATCGACGTTTTCCAGTTGAGTTTTTCTGGATGGGAGGCTGCCATGCCCTCCAGCTTGGCGACGACATCGACTTCACTAATCGCCGCAGCCGCAGGAGCAAAACCCGTTGGGGTTTGGGTTGCTGCTGGGGCTTCTGTTTCAGCAGCTTCTGCGCTACCGATACCTAATTTTGATAGAATGGAACGCTATTATGTCTCTGACGCACATGACAACTAACTAAATATATGCTGTCATGTGCAGATGGCTACTTTACTCGGTATTAAGTTAAATAAACTCATCAAAAAACATGCGTATTTAGGTGGCGCCCTACCCAAACTTCAACAGATAGCTGAAGAACTGAGGTACGAGTATACGGCTGCAATAGCTGCCGTTAACGAAGCTGCCGATCAGTTGGCTGAACTGGGAGTTAAGATTGAGGAGTTGTCTGCCATCGATCTTGACGACATACGGCACATCAGAGCCAAGCCCCGTACAATGAATGGCGAGCACGGAAGCGTTAGACGAGAGTTAGTTAGGGTTTTGAAAAATTCAGACCAGCCCATGTCCTCAGGAGAACTTGTTCAATATATGGCTGAAAAGTTCGGGTATCCATTAATCTCAGTTAGTGACCGGACCCGTGCCAGAGAAATGGTTCGAGGGCCCCTAAATATATTCAAAAAACATGGTGCTGTAATTCGGCTTCCATCCATAGAAGGCTCTAAACAAGGTCTCTGGCAATGGGTTCACCATACTACTGACAATCAACCCTGAAACAGTAATTCAACTTTGCGATTATTGCCCCGACAATAATTAGACCAGTCAGGTGAAACGCCAGACCTGAACACACACCTAAGCAACATCTGTAATTGCTCGCTTGTGCTTAGCCTACGCACATCCTCACGCCAACCCATTTCTACAGCATACGCTAACATGTGTTTAGGTGTCATGCGATGGAATACGCCGATACAAGCGCGACGTAACCTTGAGAAATAGGACTCCGCCTGGTTCTGATTAACACCCTTATCTGTTGAAAACTCCTTAGAGTGATTAACCGTCTCATGGCCATACCCTTGATACTTTAGATTACCGTAAGCAGGTAGTTCATCACTTCTGATCATCGAATTCTTTGCTACGTACTTATGCACCAAGGCCTCGATATCCGCTCCGTTTTCTGATCGGCATACCGCCACTATTGTTTTAATGGCACCTATACCTTTTTCTTTACCGGTATGTGGATTGAAGTTACCTGATTTTTGTGAAGAAACTTCTCTAAGTGTAATAATGATTCGCCTATTCGGATGGTACGGGTTTTCGTACGATTTAATCTTATCGCGATGTTGCGCTCTATATTTGGCTGGCACCTGTGTCTTATCTTTAGCCAGCACTTCCGGTTTAGTGAGTGTGCGACCTTTACGCTTCTTACCTGAGAAGTGTCCGCCATCGATTTCTACGACACCACTAAGTTGCGCGGTATACATATTCAGAATAAGCGACTCACGTATCTTGTGTAATAGCGTAAATGAAGTCCGATACTGTCCCCCAATAATTCTACGTAGTGCCAGTGCGGCCTGGCCCTTATGGTTAATGATGAAACAAAAGAATGCAATGAGTAGCTTACGGTAGCTAATCTTATGGTCGGCGAAGGGTGTGCCTGAAGTAACGGAGAAAGTGTGATAGCAATGCTTGCAGCGCCATTGCCTACGTGTCCGGATGTTGTGGTGCTTATCTACGACAGCGCAATCAGGGCAGACCTGCGTGTCAGCACTGCCCCATCTAATCTTGGCTAATAGTAAGCGGGATTCTTCCTCGCTTAGTGACGCGATAGCTTCCAAAGTAAGAGGAATGGCTTCTGGTTTTGACCAATAATTTGCAGGCATGGATACGGTTAACCAAAGCTTTTAGGGGGTAGTTATTTTACCCTAAATCCGCAGCCTAATCTAATATAAATACTTTTAAAATCAACAACATACGCATGTTCAGATG